>JABSPR010000026.1 GCA_013214975.1 Flavobacteriales bacterium | reverse complement strand
TGATCGGAAAGTAATACACGTGGTGCGTAACGCGAACTTACCTCGTGTGCTATGTACAATTGATGAGGAATTAAGTCTATTCGTCCACCAACAAATCCATTGATTGGGGAAATTCTACGGGCATGGTCGTACTCCAATGTCTTTCTTCTTAAGGCAAATACATCTGGGTTTTCCACATCGCCATTTAACAAGCGATCGTCAACTCCATGCTTTATTGCCACTTCACCAAGATCTGCTTCAGATAGTGTTCCATCCTTGCCAATATAAATTAACAAGTCACCTCCCTCTTGCACGCGCTCAATAACAAAAGCTTGTTGATTAGCGTCTGCAATTGTATCTCCTGGTTTAAAGATTATTCTTCTTAGCGGAGAATTGTCTTCGGCATATTGACGTGTTTCGTCGGAAACTGGAAAGTGTATCTGTACGCGACCATAATTTGCCTCGACAACAACGCCCACCCCTAACTCAGGTTCTCCTGTACTCGTCCATCTCTGACCTGGATAAAAATCCTCCATATTCCGTTTTCTATAATCTTATCGGTTCAAAGGTCAAGAAGTCTTTTGCTAAAAGGAAGTAAAGTCCTCAATTTTTAATTGAAATATAACCTGTGGTTCCTTGACAAAACAATTATTATTTTTATGTAGAGATAGAAGGAACAAGCGCAATTTAGTTTAGTGTTCTGTGAGTATTCGTTTAGTAAAAGGTATTTGAAATCCAATACTGGTTTGATAGAAAACTAATTAAAACGTATGAAAACTGATACCATCCTGATAGATAAGTACCCATTGATACTAGATGGAGGCCTATCAAATGTATTAGAAGAGCAAGGGTGCGATTTGAATCATAAATTATGGACTGCTAATTTATAGAGAAAAATCCAGATGCTATCATTCAAGCACATCTTGATTATCTTAAATCAGGAGCTCAGTGTATTATCACATCGAGCTATCAAGCATCTATTTCTGGATTAATCGCTATCGATTATACAAGAGATACAGCTGAAAAACTTATTCTGAAATCAATTCAGTTAGCTGAAATTGCAATTAAAAGTGCTTTAGATTCAGGTGTTATTAATTTCAAACCTCTCATTGCTGCTAGTGTGGGCCCTTATGGTGCATATTTGGCTGACGGCTCAGAGTATCGAGGCGACTATGGTGTTTCTGATGAAACATTGAGAGAATTTCACTTTGATAGGATCAGAATATTAGATCGATCAAATGCAGACATTCTGGCCTGCGAGACTATCCCAAGTTTTCAAGAAGCAACAATACTCTCCGATATCTTAATTGATTTTAATAAACCAGCATGGATATCCTTCTCTTGTAAAGATGAACGACATTTAAATGATGGATCAGGGATTAAGGAATGTGTTGCAATCTTTAAAAATCATCCAAAAGTCTTTGCCGTTGGCGTTAATTGTACCGACCCTAAATATATCTCCGAAATAATAAAGTGTATAATAGCGAGCGACTGTGATAAAAAAATAGTTGTATATCCAAATTCGGGAGAGGCTTACAATGCCGAAAGTAAAACCTGGCTGGGTATATCAGAACCAAAACTATTTGCAGAGATGACCAAAGAATGGCTAAAATTGGGAGCAGATATTATTGGAGGATGCTGCAGAATAGGTCCTGAACATATTAGAAGCATGAGTAGAAGCATCAACGAAAACAGTAAATAATATTATGGCACAAAAACTACCTCTCCCACCCTTCACTGAAGAAACAGCCAAACAGAAAATTTAAATGGCAGAAGATGGTTGGAATTCAAAGGATTCCGACAAAGTAAGCCTGGCATATACTATTGATAGTGAATGGAGAAATAGGAACGAATTCATTAATGGAAGAGAAGAAATTGTAAAGTTTCTAAATAATAAGTGGACGAAGGAAAGAAACTACAAGCTCCGAAAAGAATATTGGGCACACTCTGATAATCGCATTGCTGTTCGTTTCGAATATGAATATCAGGACGAGTATGACAAATGGCACAGAGCATATGGCAACGAGAATTGGGAGTTCGACGAGAATGGATTAATGAAAAAGAGATTTGCCAGCATCAATGAACTAGAGATAGATGTCTCTGAAAGGAAGCTTAAGTAAACAGTATACAACAACACTGATAGCTATCGGGTAGTGGCTACATTCTTATTACTTTTATCCCATACGTACGAGACAACAATAACAAACGCTGGTAAAACACTTGCGACGATTACATGAACGAGGACCAAAACATTCTTACTAAAATCAAATACTGGGGTATCAAATTTTTGTACCTCGTACTTGTCGTTTTTATTTCGTTCACATCGTATCGTTATATCAAATCTCTATCTACAGATATTGAAAGAATCGAAATTGTTATATCCGACAAAAAATTAGCGTTCTTAGATTCGTTGCGAGACGACGTATTGGAAACAAAAAAAATAAAAAATTCGCACAAACAGTATGTCAAAGCCCTTCTGGTATATCAAGGAGATTCCATGAAAATAAAGATCCGATTGAAGGGAGATAAATTAGATCATTTTAGACCTTATCCTCCTTCGTATGGTGTAAAAATATTGAAGAACAAAAATGCTTTAGGGAATTACAAACTCTCGTTTCAGGGCTTTGGAGCCAGACGTTTTTTAAAGGAATGGATCTTTTTGAAGATGATGGAACAAGAGAATATTTTATCTCTTAACTCAGGTGTAGTAGATTTTAGCATTAACGGACATCAAACGGTTTGCACTTTCGAAGGGCACTTCACGCATCATATTACAGATCGCTTCGATAGACCAAGAGGTCCAATTATCTGTATTACAGAAGATGCCTTATGGAATGATATGGTATTAAATGACTCTGTAAAATTCAAAAATGAAAAACACATATACAGTGACTCACCTATAAAAGTATTCATGCAAACGGTACCACTAGATTCCAACCACGTTGACAGAGCAGTGGCGTTACTCGATGATTTTAGAAAAAGCAGAAAGACAGCAAGCGAAGTATTCGATATTAAAAGATTAGCAACACATATTGCCATATCCGAATTATCTGGTGCCCATCACGGATTGAGATGGCACAACAGAAGATTTTATTACAACCCTTCTACCGATAGGTTAGAACCGATTGGTTTCGATGGACAATGCAGAAGGAAGATGATGACTAAGTTTATTTTCGATGACACTTATTTAAAATGTCTGAAATGGTCTAATCTGTTTTTAGATAAAGAGTTTGTTGAAATGTATACATCCGAACTCAAACGTATATCGAGTGCAGGGTATTTGGAAGATTTTTTTAATAAAAATAAAGATGAAATATCTCAGGTGGAGAATCAATCATACCATAAGAACCTCTTCTTTATCAGGAAGCAGGAGTACTTACACGAGAGTGCAACTTGGGTAAGAAACAATCTGGCAGATTATAAAAAAAGGTTGTTAACCGAGATCTCCAATACTCCTCACTAATTGGATTAATCAAAATAACTAGCCTACCTAGGTCACCTTTTCAAATTTTGAACATTAAGAAGTAGTCATAAACTATTTCCTATAATGAAGTTCACAATCATTTCAATTTGATTCGTATTACCAATATGCCTTTGTATTTTTTCTGTTTTATCTTCTTATTCCCAAACGTTAATACCTGGTGTAGTCGTTCTGCATACAAAGAAAAAATCCATATCATTCGCATTATGCTTTAGAAGAGACTGTATTAGACAAGATAACCACAGAAGACGAAAACAGAAAAGTAAATTCTCGACAAAAGGAATTAAGCAATCTAGAAATTATGATCGCACCGAGAAAAAAAACAAATCAGAAAATAGTATTGAACCCTTCCTTACTTCTAAGGATGTAAATATTAGAAGTAACAATAAACGTAATGGCATTTCGATAAAAATAGATGAGCCAATCGCTTCACATTTAAATGGGGTTATACTCGATACCTCACCAATATATAATAAAACAGATTCTTACAAATAAAATCACCACGTTCGAATGGGTATACTTCGAGACCAACAAATGGAATATAAACAGAGCTGGCGAGCACGAATTGATATCCTTATATAATTATCTCGATACCCGAAGCCATCTTCAAGTTAGAATTATGGCGCATACCGACAGTGACGGGACGTACAGTTCTAACATGACTCTTTCAAAGAATAGAGCAAATGAAGTGGTTAAATTCTTGATCTCTTTAGAGCTTCCTGAAAACAGAATTAACTCGGAACATTATGGGGAATCTAGACCAACATTAGCCAACAGCACTGAAGCCAATAAAGCCGTCAACCGAAGAACCGAATACCTCCTATATTGATATCCTTATGAACTACACTTATCCCTTTTTCAATACAATCTTATAGATATCTCCGAGGTCAATTAATCTAATTCCGACAGCAAACGTGGCAGGGATTAAAATTGAAACAGCCATTTGCAAGGTGAAGTTATCTAGATACAAGTTGGATAAGAATACGGAGGCGTATGCAACTGTGCCGAACACACACAGAGAAGCTAGGTACTTGAAATCAACATTGAACTTAAAGATGTTCTTACAGTGATAAATTTGAAACAGAACAACTAATACCTGTGTTACTAAACTTGCCATTGCAGAACCGTAGGCCATAAACTCAGGGATGAACACTACATTCAGACCTACATTCAACAACAAGCCGGCGAAGGCTATTTTGTTCAACAGCTTTACACTTCCATTAGCAGTTAAAACCGTTCCGAAAACATAAGTAGAGGATATAGCTACAAAGCACCACATTAGAATTGTAAGCACCGGAGCCGACAATTCTACATGACGATTATACAAGGCATCCATTATAAGAGCCGAGTACTCGTTTACAATAAACGCTAGGATAAGCGCAGGAATAATAATGATGTTGAACGAGAGCTTAACTAAACTATTAACGCTCTCTTTGTCTTTTAACATACGAGCAAACATCGGCAAGAGTAGCATGCTTATTAAGTAACCAAACTGCACCACGGCATCCATTAATCGATAGGCCTGCGCATAAACTGCCGTTTCAGCTTCTTGATTAGGTAGCATGAAATCTAACATTACCGCATCTACACGGTAATAAAAAACCATGGTTAAAGTGAGTAAAGCGTAAGGCATCGTCTCCTTTGCAATAGCCATGAGAAAAGGAACATTTAGCTTCAGACTTATTCGCTCCACTTTCGACAACACAGCAATAAATACAATTATCGCAGTAACTAAATATGCCATGGTTTGCATACAGATAAATGCGATCAAGGAAAATTCAATCCCCATCACATTAGTATGGATTAACAATGCACAGAAGATGATCATCAAGAGTTTATCCAAAACGGATAAAACACTATCTAATGTAAAGAATTGCAATGCCGATATATTAGTCCTTAAGTATTGTATGAACGAGACTAGGAACTGGTTGATGGTTAGAAAAACCAAGAATTGAAAGCGTATGTCGTCATATCCCAGAAGGAATCCCAAGAGCATGGTAACACATAAGTAAACAACAAAAAGAAGTGATTTGAAAACAACGATTCCGGATACGTACTTGGTAATAAGCTGTGCGTTTTGGGCTATGTTTTTATTGTTATAGGTAGTGATACCCATGTCCAAGAAGATATTGAACAACATCGCAAAATTGAACATTGCAAAATAAACACCATAAGCATCGCCAACGGTATTTTGCACACCTCTGTCTATCCAAAATATCCAAGTAGGCTTAATAATTAAATTAAGAACCAGTAGCAAGGTTAGATTTAATAGAAACTTTCTGTGCACCGTATTAATTGTAGAACAGCCCAACGCTACATTTTGTAATTCGTTGTACTGACTCAGTTATATGTTAAAGATATATTATTGACCCAACTTCCTAGAGAACTTAGCATCGAGTTGCTTGTGGTGATTATCCAAATCAATCTCTCTTCCTTGAATAAAAGCCTTTTCGATTTTGTGGGTGAGGTAATCTAGTGGATCGCCATCGGTAATTAAAACAGTAGCATCCTTGCCTACTTCCAAAGTACCAACAATATCATCAATCCCGATAATTTTTGCTGCATTCCCGGTGATGGCACTGAGAGCTTCTTCTTTCGTTAAACCATACGTTACACCAATACCAGCAGAGAATGGCAGGTTTCTTGAATCCCAAAAATTATCTCGGTACACACAAAATAAAATACCCTCATCTTGCAATATCTTAGCTTGCTTCGCTACGATTTTTAAATCATCATCCTCGCTATTTGGGAGAGCTTTTAATTCACCAAGCATAACAGGAATTTCATTTTGCTTTAAAAAAGCAGTCTGCTTATACGCCTCTGCTGCCTCTACCAATACAATATCCTTGACACCTACTTCTTTCAAGGTATTTATCGCATCCAATATCTCTTTCGAAAAGTTTGCCACGACGAAAGTTCGTTTCCCATCCCCAAAAATTTTGGTCATCGCTTCGTACTTCAAATTAGTGCCTGCACTCCCTCTCGTATCCGCGTACATTTTGGCTTCTTCAAAAAACTCTTTTATATTTTTAACTTCCTCATCGTATGTTTTTGATGCAGTGTATTTAACTTCTTTACTAGACCATGTTACCTTCTCGGGCCAGTTCAACCAAATTCCAATGTCATCTTTCACCAATGCATCTTCCCAGTTCCAGGCATCGGCATGCATTACAGCGGAAGTATTAGTAATTACCCCTCCCGACCCAGTTACGTTTGATAGTAAAACCCCGTTCGAACGAACTGTAGGAATTACAATGTTATCTGCGTTATATGCTTTAGCTGTATAAATATGCGGTCTAAAATCGCCAATCTCTTTATCGTCGCGAGTAGACCGAATACTGGATGTTTCGGCTAGGCCTAAATTACTTCGTGCGTTAATAAAACCAGGATAAATATGTTTACCTTTTAAATCGACAATATTGCTAAAAAGCATTCTAAACTCTGCTGAGTTTTCATCGATCAACGAAATTTTTCCACCTACAATTCCAAAAGCAGCATCCTCAATTACCTTTCCATTTCCAAGATGAGCAGTAGCATTTACAAACAAAAAGCCTTCCAACTGCTCAGAAGCCGGAACAGGAATTTGTGCGCTTACTTGCAAGTAAGAAACAACGATAAATATACTTATTAAAAAGCCTCTCATTCTATTTCGTTATGAACATCCATACACATATCGACCTTCTTATTCTTATCCTTTAATGGTAAATCTTGTTTCTCTTCCTCATCCGAATCTCCACCCATCATCTTGTTAATAATCCTCGTTCTTTCCTTTTGAATCTCCTCTTGTCTTACCACATCATCCTCTTTATCGTAATAGCATTTGCCATCAATAAATGTTTTTAAAACAGTCGAATAAATAGAGAGTGGGTTGCCATCCCAGATTACTAAATCGGCATCCTTACCCTTAACGATGCTTCCAATTCTATTGTCTAAATGAAGAAGTTTAGCAGGATTAATTGTAATCATATTTAGGGATTCTTCTTGTGTCAGTCCGCCATACATATAAACTTTAGCGGCCAACAAGTTCAGGTTACTTCCTTCGTTATCATCATCGGAATTCAATGCAACTACAACTCCCTCCTTGTGTAAAATTTTCGCATTTTGCGGAATGGCATCCATTACTTCTTTCTTGTATGCCCACCAATCGGCGAATGTAGAAGCCCCAGCACCATGTGCTTTCATCTTGTCAGCAATCTTATATCCCTCTAAAATGTGTGTAAACGTGTTGATCTTAAATCCGAATGTATCGGCCAAATGCATTAGCATGTTTATCTCACTTTGCACATAAGAGTGACAGGTGATAAACCGTTTCTTATTTAATATCTCCCCAAGAGCATCGAGCTCTAAATCTTTTCGAGGCATTATTTTATTCTCTTTTCCTTTGGAAGAAAGTGCGTTGTAGTTTTTCCAATCTGCCAAATATTCTTGGGCTCTAATAAAAGCATCCTTGTCTAATTGTTCTACCCCACTTCTAGTTCTTGGAAATTGATTTGTGTTATAAGTTCCACTCGATTTAATAACATTCTCTCCCAAGGCAAACTTGATAAAGCCATCTGCATTTTTGATTTTAAGTTCCTCTGCCGAACTTCCCCAACGTAATTTTATTAATGCCGACTGACCGCCAATACAGTTTGCCGAGCCATGTAAAATCTGAGATGTTGTTGTACCTCCAGCAAGCTGATAATAGATACTTATGTCTTCTGGGTTTAACACATCTCCTATTCTAACTTCAGATGTAACCGACTCCGACCATTCATTCACCGCGCCCGAAACACCTATATGAGAATGCTCATCTACAAATCCAGGAGTTAGATGTTTACCTGTACCGTCAATTATTGTGATGCCCTCCGTCTCCTTCAAGTCTTTACCAATTTCAACGATCTTACCCTTCGATATTTTTACCGAAGTATATTTTAGATTGCCTTCCTCTTCACAAGTCCAAACCGTGATATTGGTTATTAAGTAATCCTTTAGAGATGGCACCTCTTTGAAACCATATGCCTTATTGGGGAATAATATATCTCCATGAGAAGGGGCCTTTTTCTCCTTTTTGGCTTTCTTCTCCTCTTCTTTGAAAACCTTTGTAAACTTTGCCTCCCATTGAATCCTTTGACCGTCAGTATTTACCCCAGTACCAATCCAGTCTTTCGATTTGGAATCGACTGTTGCGTTTAGTCGCGTTTTTCCTTCGTCAAGATCAAACGACAATAACAGGTTTTTACCTTCTGTTTTTATAGTGACATCCTTTGTCGTCGTGTCATTAATTACAATCTCTCCTTTGGGAGATAACAATTTTCCCTTCACATTTAGAATGTATTCCTTATCAAGCTTCAAGGTATAGTCACCTCTAATATCTAATGGAGACTGATCCGAAAATTCGAATTTTGTTCCTGCTACCCATGTTTCAATAATTGTTTCCTCCTCGGTAAAAATATTTCCAGAAGCGATAAAGAAATTTGCTCTTCTATCTTTCTGTAATGATCCTATTTGATCCTCGGCATTTAACATTTTTGCTGGCGTACTTGTTAAGGATCTAAGGGCATCCTCTTCAGACAATCCACATTCTACTGCCTTTCTTAAATGTTCCCAAAATTTCGACATCCCTTTATGTCCTTTCGTAGAGATTGCAAATTCAATGTTTTCTTTAGCAAGAATTGATGGATTAAAAGGTTCCATCTCCCAAGATTTCAACTGACCCAATTCAACAATATCAGCCATCATCGGATCTTCTAATTTGAACGCCTTTTCAAAGTCGATTGGAATAACAAATAAAGCATTGGTTGCTTTTAGCTCTGCTATTCTTTTATACTCGTCTCCGCCACCGCCTAAGATATATTGCTCACCAAACTCATCGCCAATCTTATCGAGACGAAGTACATCGAGGTAGTTAGTGGCGAACGCCATTGTTGGGTATTTCTTATTCCGATTAAAAGCCTCTAACGATAAATTTGTCTGATCAACTTTTGCTTGATCATACCACTGTGCGTCTAAATTGGTTTGCCTTAATAAGGCAATTGCTCCCATTCTTGAGGTAGGGTAATTTTGAACAGACATCCCTTTATTCAACGAATATTCGGTTGATGCATTTTCAATTAAAATCGACTCGTGTTCATTTTCGATGGTAAGTTCAACCAAGGTATTTGTTCCCCTTACAACTCCATCACGCTGACCTGTGAGTACGGCGCCAAATCCATTTTCAAGAAGAGTTAATGCATCTTCTTCATTTATCTCATATAAGTTAGCAGCGGATACTTCTGGCTTAACGGCCATGTTCCATCCAAGTGCTGTTCCTTTTGGACTATTAAAAAGAGCTTTTTTCGAACTCTTCTTTCCTTTCGGAATTTTAGGCATCCCATAACTGGAATGCAAATCGATAAAAGCAGGGTAAATATATTTTCTGCCCAACTCATGAACTACTGCGTTTTTCGGGATTTCAATATCTGTACCTGTGGCAATAATCTTTTTCCCTTTGATAATTAGGGTAGCGTTTTCTAGAACCGTTTGATGATCGATGTGAATTTTTGCATGAACGAATGCGTGTGTGAATTCTGTTTCGTCTGCAACTCCATTAGGATGGAAGGTCTCTTGCGATTGAACCCTCTGAACAGAACCTAAAAGAAGCAGTAATGCGATTATTAATCGATACATTTGTTGAGCTAATTCGTATTAGCAAAGCACGCCTTTTGCGCTTGCAAGGCTGAAGTTAGAAAAGATAAATTATAATTGTAATAATATCACTTTAAATAGTTCATGTTTAACGCTCTACTCGGTCTACATTCTACCTTTCGATATGTAATTTTAATCTTACTCATTTCAGCGATTGTAAAATCTATTTCGGGCTGGCTTCAAAAGGGTGATTACAAAAAGGGACACGACAAACTAAGTCTCTTCACAATGATATTCGCACAAATACAGATGACAATTGGGCTTATTTTGTACTTCACAAGCGACATTGTAAGCATCGCACACAGCGATTTTGGAGCCGCAATGAAAGTACCAGCGCTTCGATTTTGGGGAGTGGAACATATCTTCGGAATGCTTATAGCCGTAACACTAATTACTTTGGGAAGACGAGTAGCAAAGAATGCAAACGAAGATGTTTTAAAACATCGAAAAACGGCTATCTACTTTATTTGTGCTCTCGTAATCATATTCATTACAATACCTTGGCCATTCTCTGAAGTGGCAAGAGGATATTTTTTTAGTAGTTAATCTTTAAATGGCTGAACCATATTATACTGCGGAAGTACAAGAAACAGTAGTTATTGTAGGTGTTATTCTTCAACACCAATCAGAGCAAACCGTAAAAGAACATCTTGACGAATTAGAATTTTTAGCAGAAACTTCCGGTGCAAAAACGGTTGGTCGGTTTATACAATCGTTACAAGTTGCAAATCCAAAGACCTTTTTAGGTAGCGGTAAAATTCTAGAGGTCCAGAAATTCGTAGAGGACAAAGAGGTTGATATCGTAATCTTCGATGACGAATTAAGTCCTTCTCAAATAAGAAATATTGAAAAGGTGCTAGAATGTAAAATTTTAGATCGAAGTAATTTGATCCTCGATATTTTTGCTTCGAGAGCTCGAACAGCACATGCTAAAACACAAGTTGAGTTGGCACAATATCAATATCTATTACCACGCCTAACCAACTTATGGACTCACCTCTCTAAGCAGAAAGGTGGTATTGGCATGAAGGGACCGGGCGAGACCGAGATAGAAACAGATAGAAGAATAATACGCGACAAGATTACATTGCTTAAAAAGAAGCTTAAGCAAATCGACAATCAAAAAAGCACACAACGTCAGAATAGAGGCAAGATGGTTCGGGTAGCCCTTATTGGCTACACTAATGTTGGGAAATCTACGGTGATGAATGTTATAAGTAAATCGGATGTTTTTGCGGAAAACAAACTGTTTGCAACACTCGATACCACCGTTAGAAAAGTGGTAATTGGCAATTTGCCTTTTTTACTTTCGGACACGGTTGGTTTCATTCGGAAGCTTCCACATCAATTAGTAGAGTCTTTTAAATCTACGTTAGATGAGGTTACTGAAGCGGATATTTTAGTACACATCGTAGACGTTGCATCACCGAACTACGAAGATCAATTAGAGGTCGTTAATCAAACTCTTGCAGAATTAAAGGTGTTGAACAAGCCGACTCTTTTGGTTTTTAATAAGATCGATATTTACGAAGCTCCTGTTGATGATGCCCTATACGATCATTTGGCACCTGAAGTCGACGCGCTGGAAGTGTTAAAAAAATCGTGGACAAGTAAACTGAGCTACCCGTGCCTGTTTATCTCTGCTGAGTCCAAAATTAACCTAGAAGGTTTTAAAAAGAAGATGTATCAGATGGTTCGTAAGATCCATGAAAAACGATACCCTTTTAACGACTATTTATATTAGTCAGTTAAGACAACTCTGTTAACTACCATTCCGCTTTTGGTGCTTGTTTGAAAAAAGTATATTCCGGGTGAATGTCCAGTTAGATCCACTTCTCCATACATCCCTTTTACTTTAACAGTTGCCACCATTCTACCCAATTCATCGAATACTGTCGTTTCTACATTGGCATTCTCATCGTCGGTTACTTTTATATAAAAGACCCCATCTCCCGGACTAGGATACACAATAACTTTCATAGGCAACATCACTTGCTCTTTGTTGCTTGTAGGTAAGCCTAGGCCATTCCATTCGAATCTAAAGGCTCTGTATGAAACATTATCATCTACGCTATCAATTACCATTTCATACACCAATGTGCCATCACTTTCAACTTCACTAACGTTAGCAGCATCATCTGCTATTGTACCACCACCTCCCCAAGAAATTAAGGTATTACCATTGGAAAGACGTTGCGCATTTCCTCTATTGCCTGAATACATTCCCTCCGGATGAGCATAACTCCAAACTAACGTTGCGGTCATAGCATTTTCATCAATCTCATATTCCTTTGCAAAAGATAATTCATGACAAGTTCCGTTATCGAAAATTGTAATGTTCCCATTTGGCAATACACGTGCATCGTGATTATCGCAAAACCAAGCCGTATCTCCAATAAGTGTAAACTGATTCATTTGACCACCACCCATTCTCCACAAAATATTTCCTGTAGCGTGATCAATCTTTGTTATCTCATCTAATCTTTTCGACGACAGATAAACATTTCCATTATTATATTCGATAGAATTTGTATGAAATGGGTTTACCTGATTCATGGTTAAATCATCTTCATCATTATCTGTTATAGCGAAGTGATCCCAGCTTTTCCATTCCCAAACTACATTTTTTGTGAGTGAATCTATCTCTTGTATAACAATCCCTTTTACTGTTGCATTAGCTTGCCCTCCTGTAACAATAGCGCTCATATCCACGATTTGATCATCGTAAATAAGAATCAATGCATTTCCATTCGGCATTATTTCAAATTCATGAATATCCATTGCATATCCATTACCAGCCATAAACTCATCTACTATTGCATATTGCAAGTCAAGTATGTAATATTTATCTTCTGATCCTTTGGCATAACCAAATTTAGATGCCGTTAATTTTTTAAAATCACTCGCATTAAAGCCGATTGTTTCTTCATAATAATGTGGAGATCCATCATTGTTTAAAATCATAAGGTATTTCCCATTTGCATTAGTAGATGTAACGAAAACATAACCTGGCGCCGGGTTGGTATTTACATTCACTTTAACTTTAGGAAAGTTGGCAGGCACTACCAACGATTTTAATATTCCAGCAGACTCTATCTCGTCCTCTTCTTCATCAACAAGGCCGTGAAGAGCATCAAACTCATCTGATCTACATGAAACAGTAAACCAATGCCCAATGGGTTTTACAGATTCTCCTTCTGTCGTTAATATTTGATCTGTAGTACTTAAACTCACCGTTTCACATGGCAGCAATGCCACATCCAACTTAGCAATCACAGTGTGTCCATTTTGGATTAGCTCTATAGTTAAATCATGCGTCCCGCTTTCACTNCCAACTACCTGGATACTGTTGTTATCCAATGTGGATACATCTAATCGCTCACTTATTCTAAGAATGATGGAGGTCTCACTTGAAACAAAACTTGCATTTGAAACTGGAGAGAAGTAATTAAATTCTACCTCACCGAAAACAAGGATAGAATTTAAAAAGAATACTACTAAGAGAGATAACTTGCTTGACATAAAACGCTGATTTTAACAAATTTAACTATTCTAAATTTGACTGTGTACTTATAATACACCAGGAAATCGGTTAATTCTAAATTATTCGAATGTTTGTAAATCAAACATTTTCTTATAATGCCCTTCGTTTTTCAAGAGATCGTCGTGAGAACCTCTTTCTTCTACATTGCCATCCTTAATAACAAGTATTTCATCTGCATTCTGAATTGTAGATAACCTATGCGCTATAACTAACGATGTTCGGTTCTTCATCAATTTATGTAACGCATCCTGAACCAACTTCTCTGATTCGGAATCTAATGCCGAAGTAGCCTCATCTAATACAAGAATCGGAGGATTCTTCATTATCGCTCTGGCTATACTCATTCGTTGTCTTTGTCCGCCTGATAACTTATTACCTCTATCTCCAATATTGGAATTATAGCCATCTTCCATCTCCATAATGAAATCGTGTGCATTGGCAATCTTGGCTGCTTCAATAACTTTTTCCTTATTCGGGTTGTTTATTCCAAAGGCGATATTGTTAAAAATAGAATCGTTGAATAGAATAGACTCTTGTGTTACCACTCCAATTAGACGTCGTAAATCTTTCAAACTATAATCTTGTAGAGCAACGCCATCAACTTTAATCTCCCCACTTTGAACATCATGAAACCTAGGTAATAAATCGGCAAGAGTAGACTTACCTCCGCCAGAAGGACCAACCAAAGCAATCGTTTTCCCTTTGCTAATTTCGAAACTAACATCTTCCAATACGGTTTCTTTATCGTAAGCAAAGCTGATGTTATTGTACTCTATTTTTGAATTAAACTCTTTGATGGAAACCCCCTCTTTATTCTCATCAATCTTAATTTCAATATCCAAAATTTCGTTTATCCTATCTAAAGACGACATGCCTTTCACTATCCTAAAGAAAGCCCCTGTAAGTGTTTTCGCAGGAGGAATAATTTGTGAGAATATGGCGATATATGCAATAAATTCCGACGCTCTTAATACATCGTCTCCACCTTTAAGAACAATTCCTCCACCATACCAAAGCACAACAGATAGAGTACCTATGCCCAAGAACTCAGTAAGTGGAGAAGAGAAATCTTTTTTACGTAAAGCCTTAGTCATAAATTGAGCATACTGGTCGTTAGAACTTCCAAACTTTGCTCTACTAAAATCTCCAGCAACAAAAGCCTTAATAATCCTTAATCCAGCTACCGATTCTTGAAAAATCGACATTAGATTTCCCATCTCTTTCTGACCCTTATTGGCTGTTCGCCTTAAACTCTTTGCAAGAAAAGAAATTAGCACTCCACTTATTGGAAGCACAAAAAAAACGAACATCGTTAGCTCAGCACTAAACATTATCATAACGGTTAGAGATACCATGATTGTAAGCACATCTCGAAAAAGAACTTCCAAGGTACTTACAACACCATGTTCTACTTCTTGTACATCAATCGTCATACGCGAAAGCAAGTCTCCTTGTCTTTCGTTACTATAATAGGATAAAGGCAATATCAATATCTTATTATATATGTCCGACCTTAAATCTCTAATCACATTGTTCCGGATAGGTGCTAAAAAGAACATGGCAAAATATCTACACATGTTCTTCAAAAGAAAAATACTTACGATAATAATGCACAACCTAAATAACTGTGTTGATTTATCCACATCGCCTATTATTTGACCAATGAAATAATTAAGATTACCCAGTAATGCATCTTTTGTCAGCTCAAAAGCTGGACGTACTGCGGATAAATGGCTTTCTATCGTCGCCCCTGTATCAAAAATTGTATCAAGGAATGGAATAAGAATAACCAATGAGAATAACGAGAATACCGTAAACAGAACATTGAAAAGAATATTCAACCCTGCTAATCCGGTATACGGCTTTAGATATGCTATTACTTTTAAAAAGCTTTTCATCAATGCAAATATAGTGAGTCCATCTTGAACGTATTAATCTGTTGCATATTTAATACCTTTGCCGCATGGCGTCGTTAAAGCAAAATAAAGTCTCTAGGCTTATACACAAAGAACTTGGTCTTATCTTCAATAAACATTGTCGAGATCTATTTGGCGGCAGGTTTATTACGGTAACTAATGTTCGAATTAGTACTGACCTTTCTGTGGCAAAAATTTATTTGAGTTTGTTAGGCAATCAAGATTCAAAAGAAACGATAGAAATGCTAAACGGGTTAAAGCCTAAAATTAGACACTTTGTGGCCACAGCTACTAGAAACCAAATGCGAAGAGTACCAGAATTAATTTTCTATGTAGATGATTCGTTCGAATATGCTGCAAACATTGATAGACTTCTTAAAGATGATTAAACTCTAACCGATTAGATTTGAATCTTCCTCTATTTATAGCCCGACGATATCTTTTCTCCAAAAAATCTTTTAACGTAATAAATATTATAACCGGTATCTCTATACTCGGAGTTTCTGTAGGGACCCTTTCTCTTATTATCGTGTTATCCGTTTTTAATGGTTTGGAAGGATTCATGGAGTCTTTGTACAATTCGTTCCATCCAGACATTTCCATCGCCCTTGTTGAAGGCAAATCCTTTAACAGCAAAGAATTCCCATCTGATAAAATAAAGAACCTAGAAGGTGTATTAAACTACACAGAAGTTGTAGAAGAGTTTGTACTCCTTAAGTATGATAAAAATCAATTTCCGGCTATGTTAAAGGGTGTTGATGAAGATTACAAGAATATTTCAGATATAGAATCCCATTTGTATGAGGGCAAGTTTGTACTTGAGAATAAGAATAAAAACTTTGCAATTCTTGGTCAAGGAATCGCTTTTAACCTTGGCGTTAATATCACTAACTATGGTACTCCTCTGCGCATCTATGTTCCCAAAACAGGGAAAGCATCTTCCACAAATCTCATGAATGCCTTTTCTTCAAAGCAAATAACCCCAATAGGCATATTTCAAATTAGCGCCGAATTAGATATGAAATATGTCTTAGTCTCTAAACGATTTGCGCAGAAGCTTCTCAATAAGAGAAACAAAATTACCGGAGTTGAACTAGGTTTAGATCCATCTATGGATGGAGATATAATTCAACAGAATATCAAAGAAATTATAGGGTCTGATTTCTCTGTTAAAAATAGGTATGAACAGAATGATTTGTTTTATAAGACACAGAAAACCGAAAAGCTTATGGCCTTTTTCATCATCACATTCATTTTGATAATCGCCATTTTTAATGTGGTTGGTTCGTTAACCATGCTTATGGTGGAGAAAGAAAATGACGTAGCTGTTTTACTCGGCATGGGGGCAGACACAAGTGTAGTTCGGAAAATATTTATGTATAACGGACTCCTTATCTCGTTTATCGGTGCTTTTTCTGGCTTAATACTAGGAGCATTAATTGTACTTGCGCAAGAACAATTCGGACTTCTTCAACTCGGAACAGGAACCGAATTTTTGCTTGCCGAGTTTCCAGTGGAGCTCAGATTAACTGATTTCTTGGTTGTTATGATTACCGTGGTAGGAATAGGATTTTTAGCAACGAAATTTGCAATGAGCCAGTTTCAACGAAAAATTGAGAAAGGAAATACTCTTTCTATGCTAAACAATTTCAGGTAACTCGTACTGATTAGTTACGTCATTCAAAATATCTAATAGCTCTTTGTAATTCGTGTTTGATACCAACTGCATTCGTATCGGCTTGAAGTTTGGAATCCCTCTGAAATAATTAGAATAATGTCTTCTCATTTCAACAATTCCTACTATTTCGCCTTTCCATTTAACCGATTTCTCCAAGTGCTCTCTACACACATCCACTCTATCCTGTAAGGTTGGCTTCGCAAGATGATTACCTGTTTCCATAAAATGCTTTACCTCGTTAAAAAACCAAGGATAACCGATACTAGCTCTACCTATCATAATACCATCTACACCGTATTTAGCTTTTACCTCAACCGCTCTTTCTGGAGTATTCACATCTCCATTACCGAAAACAGGAATATGCATCCTGCTGTTGTTTTTGATATCACCAATTAAAGACCAATCCGCATCTCCTTTATACATCTGCTTTCTTGTTCTCCCATGAACGGATATAGCAGCGATTCCGATGTCTTGTAATCGCTCCGCAACCTCAACAATATACTTAGTGCTATCGTCCCACCCAAGCCTTGTTTTAACTGTTACGGGTAAATTACATGACTTCACGATCGCTTCAGTCATTTTAACCATCTTGGGAATATCTTGTAAGATCCCAGATCCAGCTCCTTTACATGTTACTTTCTTAACCGGACAACCATAATTAATATCTATGAATTCTGGCCCAGCCTCTTCTGCAATTCGCGCAGCTTGAATCATGGATTCTATTTCTCCACCAAAAATTTGAATACCGATTGGACGTTCTTCATCATAAATATCCAGCTTTTGAACACTTTTTTGCGCATCTCTAATAAGGCCTTCGGATGAGATAAATTCGGTATACATCAAATCTGCTCCATGCTTCTTGCACAAAGATCTAAATGGGGGATCACTCACGTCCTCCATTGGAGCAAGCAATAAGGGGAATTCCCCAATCTCAATATTTCCTATCTTTACCATTCGCGCTACAGTAGTACTGTACAAAGTTAACCATAATAGGCAACACTGCATTGAAAGCAATATTTAAAGAATATGATTATGGAACCAAGATTATCCTCTTGATTTTACTAGCCGTATTTTGCGCAATCGTACTCATTGGAGTTTCCGTAGGGATCATATCCATATTTCAAGGCATCTCATTTAACGAAGCGCTAATCGCCTCCAATAATATAAACCAGATTGGCAGTCTGCGTTTCTTTATTTTTTCACAACAACTTGGGATGTTCATTGTACCGGCTTTGCTATTTACTTTTCTAACTGTTTCCAATCGCCTTACATTTTTACGTTTAAACACCTTACCCAATCTCGGAAGTTTTCCATTGATAGTCCTATTAGTCTTAATACTTCTTCCCTTTATCAATTGGACTGGTGCAATTAACGAAAGCATGCATCTTCCAGACATTTTAATTCCACTTGAGGAAGCGCTCCGAAACATGGAGAAGTCGGCTAATGAAATGATTATTGCCATATTGGGAGGTGAAGGAGTTAGTGATCTGCTTGTAAACATTTTCTTAATAGCACTTGTACCAGCAATAGGTGAGGAATTATTCTTTCGAGGCAGTATGCAAAATGTATTTTCAAAATGGTTCAAAAACAAACACTGGGCTATATGGCTTACCGCATTTATATTTAGTGCCTGGCATTTTCAGTTTTTCAGTTTTCTACCAAGATTCTTCTTAGGTGCATTACTTGGATATCTATTCTTTTGGAGCAAGTCACTTTGGCTTCCTATTGCGGCTCACTTTCTAAACAACTTCATGGGAGTGCTCTTTGTCTTCTTAACAGAGAATAAAATAATAGAAAGCGAAATTGACAAGATTGGTGAAGATGTAAACTTCGGTCAGTATGCCATTATAAGCATTCTGTTTTCCGCCATTATCATTTATGGTATCTATCAACTAGAAAAACAAAAAAAGAGCGCTCAGTGAGCGCTCTTAATAATACTATATCTAGAAAAACCTATTCCCCTATTTCCCCTTTCCTGGTCGAATAGTTGATTTTTAAAGCTTGGGCTTCTCTTAATTCCATTTTGATATCAGAGATGATTCCCATTTTGGTATCGGAATCAACTTTCAAAGAAAAAGTTTGAAATCTCTTTTCTGCTTCCTCTATTTTATCTCTCTCTGTTTGAACAAACTCATAAATTTCGCCTACCTCTGCAAAAGCATCATTAAGCTGCATTCTTGGCTCCGATCCTAACTGTTCTCTCAAAGACTTAATAGGAGGGCCAACATAAATGTAACTCACTAACGATTTCCTTTCCAGCTTTGCAATTTCTGTAGCACTCGGCTTCTTCAACTCTACTTGTAGAGTTACTTCCCGCATTACAGTAGTAACCATAAAGAAAAATAAAAGCATAAATACAATATCCGGTAAAGATGCTGTGGATATGCCTGGAGTACCTTTTTTTCGTTTTTTAAACTGTGCCATTTCTAACTCTGCTTATTTATTAGGTTCTGCCTCAGAAATTCTTTGTGGAATCGCTTTTCTAATCGCTTTAATCTTAGCTCTGTTGTCCCCTACTTTTTTATTCTTAACTAACAACTGATAAGAATCGCCGAATTCAGTCTGACATAATTCTTCTCTCAACTCATTATACGCCGCAGCAAGTTCATTCTGAACTCCAATATACATTGCGTAAGAAGTCCGTCTATCGTTCTGTAAGGATATAACCTGTTTTGACACTTGCCGTGATCCTAGGAGTGGAATATCAACTTGTTTAAATGCTGGTAATTCTTCTTTTCTTGATGGATTTGCAATAAACTCTTTCGCCTCTTCTCTTAAATCAGATATATCCATCGGTTGCCCTTCTACCAACAATTGATCATTAGCATTAATCAATACCACGAAAACATTTCTGTCTTTAATCGGTGGTGGTGGTGGCTGCTCAGGATCTAAAGGAGGTGGTAGCCTTCTATTAAGCCCTGTATCCGTATCCATAGTAGTAGTTACTAAGAAAAATATAAGCAGCAAAAATGCGATATCCGCCATGGATCCGGCATTAATTTCTGGTAATTCTCTTCGTCCCATATTATCTTTTCTAACTAAGGTCCTATTTAAGCATTGAAGAAACTTCCGAATAGATCACAGATCCTATTGCTCCAACCGCTAAAATATAGAACGCTATAATTGATCCACCGATCATCTTAACCTTTCCAGCATCCTTAACATAGTTCTCAAATGAAGGCAATATTTCAGAACTCGCTAATGCATATGCAAGTCCAAATACTACAAATAGAACTCCAACTCCCATTAAGCTATTCTTAGCGCTTTGAAAATCACTTACCATCCTAATCATCGGAAAAGCTATTGACGCAACAGCAGCTATCACTACAAGTAAATAGCACCATGAAATCACCATTGCTTCTCCAGTAAATCCCATTATCTGTAGAATAGATAACAATGCGGAAATACCCATCATAGCGTAAAGTGAAGTAGTAATAATTTTTTCCATCGTATTAATCTTTACTATTAATATTAGTTGACTTTCCCACTTTTAATAAGGATGTCAACAAAAGAAATTGAAGAATCCTCCATAGCGTTAACTAAATCATCCACTTTAGAGACGATATAATTATAAAACACTTGAAGGATAATTGCCACGATCAATCCAAATACCGTAGTAATCAATGCTACCTTAATACCCTCAGCAACCAAAGAAGGTGAGATATCACCTGCCGCTTGGATAGAGTCAAATGCATCGATCATACCAATTACAGTTCCCATGAAACCAAGCATCGGTGCAAGAGCGATAAATAAAGAGATCCAAGAAAGACCTTTCTCTAATAATCCCATTTGAACACCACCGTATTGTACTACAGACTTCTCAACCGTTTCAATTCCTTTTCCTGATCTATCTAATCCCTGATAAAAGATACTTGCAACAGGACCTTTTGTATTTCTACAAACTTCTTTTGCTGCATCTACACCACCTGATCCAAGAGCACCTTCAATTTCATTTAAAAGTTTTTCGTTGTTCGTAGTAGCCATATTTAAGTAGATTATTCTCTCTATACACAGAGCTAATCCTAAAATCAGACATAAAAGAACGATACCCATAAATTCAGGTCCACCTTCAATAAATTTCTGTTTGATTACTTGATGAACAGTTTTTTCAACTTCTGCCACTTCTGTCTCTGCAACAACTTCTTCTTTTATTTCTTCAACTGGAGCTTCTACAACAGCAGAGTCAGCAACAGTAGAATCACTTACTGCATTAGCAGCTGAAGTATCTTCTACCACCTCATCCTGTGCGAAAGTATTTAATTGAACTCCTACAACCAGCATTGCGAGCATAGTAGAGAAGATAAAAGTTCTTTTGTTCATCAATAAAGCTTTTTTAATGATGTTCATGATTACAGCGTAATTCATAGTTTGTCTGATTAATTATTATTTAGATAACTTTTTAATTCCATATTTATTTTACTCCAACGCGGAGAGAGAGGGATTCGAACCCTCGATACCCTTTTGGAGTATACACGCTTTCCAAGCGTGCGCCTTAAGCCACTCGGCCACCTCTCCTAAATGAGAGCTTCTCTATTAGCTAAACCCCCAAAAGGGGTGACAAATTACTAAAAAAAATATAGTTTTAAGATAGAATCAAGGCAAAATCAATCGAATACAGTCGCTCAGAAAACATTTGACAATTATATAATTATAATATGAATCAATAAGACGATAGTACTGAGCCTGTTAAGATGCCAAATGCTCTTTTTCATAATCATCTTTAGCAACAATAGCTTTCTCTACCCTCTCTTCAAAATTTTTTATCATTAATTCCCGCTGTTCAGAATCCACCCATTTTGCTTGAATTTCTGGCTTTAGCTTATTTATTGGATCAAAATAATAAAACACCTTACCCTCTTTAATCTGTGGAGCTCTCCAAGCTGATATCCCAATCTCTTCATCGTAAAGTTCAAAACTATTGATCGGTCGTTTGCCACCTCCACCTGGTAAATCACAAATAACCAGTGGCATATTATATCCTGCGGTTGTACCTCTAATCTGAGCTTCCAATCTTCTAGCCTTACCTAGTGTTGTTCTGAAATGCTCACAACCTGGAACCATATCGTGTTGATAGATATAATATGGTTGAATATTGATATACGACATTTGCTTAATCAGCTTGTGCATGGTTTCAAAAGAATTGTTCACTCCTTCCTGCAGCACAGTTTGATTCCGAACAACAATACCCATACTGTGCAATCTATTCATAGCCAAATGGCTCCACATTGTTATCTCATTTGGACTAGAAAAGTGTGTATGGATAACCGCCTGTTTATTCATTGAGATTGCCTTTTGATGAATCTCGCCTACAGTTTCAACCCACTCATTATCTGACAATATTTTCTGTGGAAAAATTGCTAGTCCTTTTGTCGCAATTCTAATTCTTCGAATGTTGGGGATATCTAATAATGTTTCGCAGAGAATTTTAAGCAAACTGGCTTTAATCATAAATGCATCGCCTCCTGAAATCACCACATCTTCTATCTCTTTGTTGGTTCTCAAATATTCAAAAGCTGGCTCCCAGTTACTCACATTAGCACCGTAAGTATCTTTCTCCTTGCTTTCCGTTGATCCCCCGACCAATCTACTCCTTGTGCAATACGAGCAGTAGACCGGACAAACAGTTGTTGGTAAAAACAATACTTTATCAGGATAACGATGTGTAATTAGTGGAACTGGCGAATCGATGTCTTCATGCAACGAATCATTTTCGTGATATGGATGGTTGGGTAAAAACTGAGAACCCAAGGGAAGAAACTGTTTTAATAGAGGGTCTTCATAGGGATTGTTCCAATCTATCAAGGCGAAAATATAAGGGGTAATCCTAACATTCATAGGAGTTCGCACCTGCCCATCTTCGATATCGGCAATAAGTTCGGAGGGTAATGTCCCTTCGAACATCGCTTCTATTTTAGAAACTTTGGTGACTGAATTTTTCAACTGCCATTTATGGTCACCAAATTCTTCGCGAGTTACATCTTTCCATATAGGTATGGTTTTCCAAAACTCATCGTCTCTAAAATTATAATCCATAGCTGTCTTGTTGGTTAGTAAAACAGAAGTACTATACTTTCTACGAGAAATTAAACTAATGGTTTGTGGTAAAGTCTTTTATGAAATATTTCGAGTGCGTTAAGTGTTGTCGCCTCTTCTATTTCTTTAAATGGTTTCCTATAAAAGGTAGCCAGCTTCTCTACCACTTCTGTAATATATGCACTTTCATTTCTCTTACCTCTATAAGGAACCGGAGCTAAATAAGGGGAGTCGGTTTCTACAACAATATGCTTCAAATCAATTTCAGGAATCACTTTATCAAGTCCTCCATTTTTAAAAGTAGCAACTCCTCCTATTCCCAATTTGAAGCCTAAATCCGTTACCCTCCTTGCTTCCTCAACAGTTCCCGTAAAACAATGAAAGACCCCAGTTAACTTCTCTTCATGAAGGTTTTCTACAATACTCAAAACTTCATTGAATGAATCTCTGCAATGAAGTACGATAGGAAGGTTTAATTCCTTCGCCCATCCAATTTGGATTTTTAATGCTTCTTGCTGGATACCAAGAGTAGATTTATCCCAAAATAGATCAATTCCTATTTCCCCTACAGCATAATACTTAGTCGCTTCAAATTCTTTCCGAAGCCGAAACAAAACATTTTCATAGTCATCCTTAACACTACATGGATGTAAACCCATCATCCCAAAGCAGTTATCTGGGTACTCTGTGAGCATTAAATTCAGAGCCTTGACTGTCTCTAAGTCAATATTTGGAAGATACATACGTTCAACACCTTTTGAAAGAGCATTCTGAATAACCTGATCTCGATCTGCATCAAATTGATCCGAAAACAAGTGGGTATGCGTGTCTATTATGGCCATGAAAGTAAAGCTAAGACAATCCTCACAATTTGTCCTAAATTTGCATTCTCAAAACAAGTAAACTCAATGAAAGCTAAAGATTGTAACATCATATTTCGACAGTGTATTAACGACTACCATGTGGAAGACAATTTGTCTACTCCAATAAACAATCCCTTCCAAGAATATTCGTTCGAAGACCTATGTTATGCAAAATGCTGGATAGATACCGTTCAATGGCATTTAGAGGATGTAATAAGAGACCCGAAAATCGAAGCCAACGATGTGGTGAAAATTAAACGCGAGATCGATGCCTCTAACCAAGGAAGAGTTAATCAAGTTGAAAAAATTGACGATTGGTTTATTCATTTTTTCAAAGATAGAGTAGCTAATCAAGATGCTCGATTAAATTCTGAAAGTCCCGCTTGGATCATCGATAAGCTTTCCATTTTATCGCTTAAAAAATTCCACATGCAGGAGCAAGTAGATAGGACTGATGTAGATGAAGAGCACATTAAAAATTGTACAAATAAACTTTCTATAATCTCCGAACAACTCGACGATCTTTCAACTTGTTTTGACGACCTAATAAAAGATATAAATGATGGATCTAAATACATGAAGGTATATCGACAGGTTAAAATGTATAATGATCCTAGTTTAAATCCATCTCTTTACGCAAAAGAAAAGTAGATGAACATACTGGTTATTAGATTCTCTTCCTTTGGTGATGTTGCTCTTTTAACACCTGTACTTTCAAGTTTATTGGCCAACAATAGTGATTTGAAGATCACCCTCATTACCAATAAAGCATTCTCTCCTATTTTTAATAACATAGACCGACTCCAAATTATTCCAGCTGACCTTAAAGGAAAACATAAGGGGATTACTGGTCTAATGCGATTAGCCATGGAAACTGTTAATGCTAGCAAATTTGATTTAGGAATAGACCTCCATTTGAGTCTTCGATCGCGAGTAATTAAGTTTGTTTTTAAACTAAATGGATTAAAATTTAAAAGCTTCGCTAAAGGCCGAAAAGAGAAAAAAGAATTTATTGGAAGGACACGTAATACAAAATTACCGCATACAATAGAACGATATATTAAGCCTTTTGAAGGATTAAATTTAAATACATCAATAGCTCAAGGCCCTTGGATAATAGCTAATGTACGTGGCGAAGGAAATATTAAAAACATTATCGATTCTTCGTCATCCAAAACCCTTAACATCGGAATTGCACCATTTGCAAAGCACCAATTAAAAGAATGGGGCATCTCAAAAACTATCGAACTAATAGAGTTGATCTCAAAAAACCTGGATTCGAATATTTATTTATTTGGAGCAACAGGGAATGAAAAGAGCTCCATCCTTGAAATACAAAAGTCTTTTCCTGCTATTGTAAATGTTACCGATAGTCTGGAATTGGAAGACGAATTGGAACTGATTAAAAAGCTAACATTAATGATTAGTATGGATTCTGCAAATATGCACCTCGCGGCGCTTTCATCAATCCCAGTGATATCCATTTGGGGGCCAACTCACCCCGACCTTGGGTTTTCTCCTTATCAGGAAAAAGAAACCAATA
>JABSPR010000025.1 GCA_013214975.1 Flavobacteriales bacterium | reverse complement strand
TACTTTAAACTCTTGGAAAGACAAGTACGACATCATTGGAGATGTTCGAGGATTGGGCGCAATGAATTTAGTTGAGTTTGTTAGCGACAGAGAAAACCGTACTGCCGACATGACTATTCCTTTGAACATTATCAAAAAAGCTGGCGCAGAAGGAATCATCTTAATTCGCGCTGGAATCTTATCCAACTGCATCCGTTTAATGCCTCCATTGGTTATCACCGATGAGCAATTGGATCAAGGATTGGATATTTTAGGAAGAGCTATTGAAGCAGTTAATTCTGAACAATAAGAGGAATACGAAACCCTCATCTCTTTCTTTTAACCACTACTCTATATTAGTAGTCATTTTAGTACATTAGCTTCATTGATATAGCGTGTGAAGATAGATAACGATAACATTGGCAAGTACCTTAAAGAAGGGCATGACGACGCTTATGAATTTATCTATAACAACTACTATTCATTTCTGGTTGACACGGCATATCGCATTTTAAGGGATCTTCCGCAATCCCAAGACATCGTTCAAACGGTAATTCTTGCTGTTTGGGACAAACCTCAAAATATTCAAGAAGACCAGAATATATTTGCCTATTTCAACAGAGCCGTACATAATAGGTGCCTTAAATTTATTCGTGACACCGGAAGAAAAAACAAACGAAAAGAGCGCTATTTAGATTCTGTCGAAGATCGGTTTGAATTCGATGCAATGGCCGAAAATGAGCTTCTTACCATCTTAAATAAAGTACTAGGAGAATTAAGTGAGAAGCAACGCAATGTTTTTAAATTAAATCGTTTTGAAGGCTACACGTATAAAGAAATAGCAGAGCATTTAGAAATACCACAAAAGACCGTGGAGTATAATATGAGCGTTGCAATTAAGAAGGTTTACGCAGCAATGGAAAACTATTTACACCTGTTGATAATTGGACTAATTAATATTTTAAATATCCTTTAGGGTATAACCAAAGGTTAAGGGTATAGGAGACATATTACAGAATAAATGACACAAGAAGAATACATTGAACTAATTGAGAGGTATTTAGTAGAAGAATCTACTGAAGAAGAATCTAAAGAACTCATTGAACTAATAAGTTCTCGAGATGAGATTAAGGCCACTTACCTTAAGATGAAACGTGTCATCGAATTAAGCGAAACAAACGAAATTGTTAAGCAATTAGATGCGCAAGCCGAATTTGAAAAATTCAAAAAAACAAGGTCACTTAAAGAATCGAAGGTCATACAAATGCCATCAGGAATGAAGACAATTCGAATTATTCTTCGAGCTGCGGCTGTTATCGCACTAGGAGGTTTACTGTGGATGATCGGTATTAAGGAGCCTAACCCAACTATTATGGTTGCTGAAGCATCTAGTGAAAGCAGTCTTGAAAAAGCTTTAGCAGATGGTTCTCAAATAACTATTAATACAAATTCCGTTTTAAGCTATCCAGAAGTATTTGATGAGAACATCCGTTTAGTTCGATTAGAAGGCGAAGCATTTTTCGACATCGAATCAAATAAAGACAAACCTTTTGTAATTGAAGTGGGTGATCAAAGAGTAATGGTTACAGGAACACAATTCAACGTCAATGCAAATAACATAGATTCAATCGTAGTTACAGTAAAAAAAGGCAGTGTTCTTTTTTACAACAAGAATGACGAAGTAGAATCTATTTCGAAAACTAATTTACTTACGGCCGAAATGAAGGGGACTAAGCTGGCAAGCAATTCAAACTTTCTCTTCTCCAATAATGAAAATATAAACTACCTGTTTTGGCAAGATGGGCAAATTAAATTCAGAGATAGTCCTCTGCAAGATATTGTTGCGTTGTTAAATAGCAAATGGGAGTTGAACCTCGAATTAAAAAACGCAAATAAAAATACATGCAAGCTTACGGTAAGTTTTGACAACAAAGACATTTCTTACATTCTTCAACTACTTGAGCTTACTCTTGATATTACAGTCGAAGAAGAAGGTGACAAAATAATAATTGATGGCCAAGGCTGCTAAAAGATAGGTTTCTCTTCTTTTAACCAGATAGCAAACTGGAAATATCCGTACCTTCAAGCTTGTAATTAATCAGTATAAGCATTGAAAATAAAATCCTGCCTTTCTTTTATCTTTCTACTATTCACTTCAATTGGAGTAATGGCTCAATCTGATTTACTAAAAAACACGAAAGTAACCATATCAGTTAAAGACACTCCTCTTTACGAGGTAATAGAGAATCTGGAAAAACAAACAGGTATAAAATTCTCCTATTCAGGATCTTTATTCCCAGAGAGTAAAAAAAGCTCGATAAATGCTAGTGTTGAATCAATTGAGGATGTCTTGAACAGATTATTTAGCGATTACAATATTGAGTTCACCGAATTTCACGATCACATTATTATTAAAAAACAGAAAGGGAAAGTATCCATTTACAAAACGAAGGAGCCCTTTAAGGCTAAATCCAGTTCCCAAGCATCTACTTCAGTGCAAGAAGTGAAGCGTGAAAAGCCAAAAACAAATGCCAGTGTACCCAAAAATCGAATTTCTACTAATCAGGACACTTCCAAATATATTTCTTCAAACAATCCTGCATTTAATTTTGGAGCAGGTATCAGAACAACCTGGTCGTACACAATAAGGCAGACTAATTTGATCGTTGATTTAATAATCAACGATTCTTCTTCACATAAAAAAAGACGTCGTCAGAAATTCAAAATTGCTGAATCCCATATTTCTACAAATACCAATATTGCTTATTTGTTTCCTTTTTCAGGCGTTACTAAAAAGACAACAAACAATATTGAGTTCTCTCAACAATTTGGACCTATATACACCGGAGGTGTAAGTGGCATGTTCCATTACAATAAATGGGGAATCGGCATAGGTATTAACTGGAGTATCTTAACGAATAAGTTAGATGCTAATTTCTCTATTGACTCAACTGTTTATAAAGAACTTACTATAATTGCTACTTCATTTGATATGACAGTTTCTGATGACGCATTTATTACCATATATGTTCCAAAAGATACTAGCTTTTACAAAGACACATTAGTTACACATAGAACCAAGAGTAAAACATACTATCATTATCTAGAATTTCCACTTACTGCTAGCTTTAAAATCTTATCTCTTCCAAAATCTAACCTAGCGATTTCGGTATCCTATCTACCTGGATTACTTACAGAGACAACCAACAATATTTTAGATTCTACCGGGTTTTATTCCACTCAACCCAAAAACTCCGTTTACAAATACAGTTCTGCGTTGTCTTTGGGATTAGTGAGTAATTTGGTAATAGGTACTAAATGGGAATTAGGCTTTTATACTTCTTATAAGAAATACCTCTCTCCAATTTTAATTGATACTTACTTTCCAAAAAACAAAGGGAACTATGTGAGCATGGGCATGCACTTAACTTACAACTTCAGAAATAAAAAAGATTTAACTCCAGCGATTAAATGAAATTTAAGGTCCTCTTCTTATTGCTTCCCTTCATATTTATACTTGATTGCGCATTTGCAGGTAATGAGATCTGTGATAACGGAATCGACGATGACTCTGACGGTCTTATCGACCTAAATGACAAAGTTGATTGTGGCTGTAGCGCTTCGTCATCTGAGGTACTCAGTGTCTTGCCAAACTCATTCTTCGAAGACGGGGCATGCCCAGACGAATACGACCTGTTATCAAATTTGGATAGATGGAGAAACCAGAGTATTTATGGAGAAATGGAAGCAAGAGCTGACTATATTAATACGTGTGATTGGTTACCAAGCCAGATTAGCAATACTGGATTATTCCCTTTTCCAAACGATCCGAATGGAAATACATCTAACGGAATAGTTGCAGCGATATGGTACGAAAACTGGAGAGAAGGTTTTGGTGTTTGTTTGGATAACAAACTACATGAAGATGAGTTCTACAAATTCGAATTCGATATTGGGTGTTCTACTTCTAATTACGATCAAAATGGTTTAGGGAATAATTGCTTTGGTAATTTCCCAGATGATTTTGATCCAATCGACGTTACACTTTATGGCAATATACAGTGCAACACTCTTCCTCTTGCTAATTACAATAATCAATGTCCAACCAGCGCCCCTTATAATTGGATTGAATTAGGAACCATTACTTATGACCCTCAGACGTCTTGGTCAAGATTGAGCATCTCCTTTCAATCCCCTGCAGATATTCTTAGCATTCTCGTTGGTGCTCCTTGTAATTTATCTGGAACAAATTATTTTATCGCAAATTTTGATTGTCAAAACTATTTCGTTTTTGACAATTTTATTTTGAATGGAGACACTTCCTCATTTGAAACAACTATACAGAGCACTGGGAACCTATGCACTTCAGACTTGGTTCTTAGTGGAACTCCTGATACTGTATCAAGTAATAACTCCTACCAATGGTATAGAAATGGAATTGCAATTCTTGGTGAGAATACAACTCAATTAAATGTTTCTGCCAATGGTTTAGATAGTGGTACATATGCATTACGTTTTGGATTTGCAGGCCCAATTAATAATTGCTCCGAATTGTATGTGGCATCATACGAACTAAACGTTGCGCTCAGTTCGGTGAATCAAAACTCGAGCTTAGACTGCGATGGACAAGTAAATGCTCAAATAACTAACGGGGTAGCCCCTTATGACATAATATGGTCTACAGGCACTACCTATTCGAGCTTACCCGAAGGTGTTCTTACTAGTGAAGTAGACTTATGTGCAGGCCTGTACAATGCCACGGCTTCTGATAACAATGGTTGCTTAGATACAGACTTTATTAACGTAGGCTTCAATTGCACAGACTCCATTACTGGAATGGTTTTAGGAGGCAATGAATCAATAAATGATGCTACAGTGTATTTGTATGACGCCAATAATACAACCCCAATTGCATCAACAACTGTTGATAATGGTTATTTTAGTTTCAATAATTTTTGTTTCGGTAATTATATCCTGAAAGGTGTTGCTGAGGGGTCACAAGCAAATCTATATGAAGAAACATATTATTTCAAAACTCTAGATTTCGAGGATGCGTTTCTAATTAACATGCTTGGCACCGTTTTTAACCTAAACGTAAATTTATTACCTACTGTCGGATTACAGGAAAGAGGATCAGCAGGAGTTCTAAGCGTTTCACCTAATCCAACTACCGATAAAATCACAATACGTTCTGAAAGTCCGAATTTTACTTTTTATAAAATTGAGATATTCAATAAATCTGGGCTTCGGGTCCTTGAGAAAAGCACCTTGAATCAAGAGACAGAGATTAATCTTTCGGAACTAAATTCGGGAATATATTTTGTAAGAATTACAACGAACGAAAAAACTATAAATAAGAAAATCGTTCTATTAAAGAAATAAAACCAGCTAAAGTTCGGCTTCTTCTCTTACCAATTCCTCTTCGTCTGTCTCCAAGATATCATTAATTACTGCCATCAAGATAGATGGATCTTGGTTTTGATTAGTAAGTATTGTAATTAAGTTCTTATTTGTGAGGTCTCTCATCATATAATTATGAAAACCTAACCAGTTTCCACCGTGCTCCAAAGTAATTACTCCCTCATAATTATATATATACACTCCAAAACCATAATCTCCTTTCCCTTGGTCGTTATTTAATCTATACGGTCTAGAAGCCTCTGCTAAAACTTCTCTTTTCACCAACTTCTCTGAATATAACGCCTGATCCCATTTGTAAATATCTTCAATAGTAGAAATAACCCCACCATCTCCTACAATACCATTTGTTTTATGAAAGTCGTTTTGCTTTTTATTCGCGTCGTATCCATTTACCTTATTATCTCCAGTGCCCGAAGCCATTAGTGTATTTGTCATATCCAATGGAGAAAAAATATTTTCTTGCATGAAGTCTCGGAATGAAATACCGGATATTTTCTCTACAATTAAAGGAATCAATACATAGCCTAACTCGCTATACTCCCAGCTAGTTCCTGGTTGAAAGTGGACCGGTGGTGCCTTCTCTACTACTAATTCTAATACGTCTTTATTATAAAACAGCTCCCCTTCTTCTTTCTCAATTTCTTCTAACATCCACATATAATCAGGCAACCCACCTATATGCTGCAAACAATGTCGAATTGTTATTCCCTTGTACGGAAGTTCAGGTAGATACTTCGAAATGTCATCATTAAATCCTAAAAGGCCTTTACTTTCTAGGATCATTACAGACATTGCTGTCATCTGGAGACTTAAACCGCAAAGTCTAAATCTAGAATCGACCTGCAAAGAGTCTTTCTTTTCAAAATTTGCAAAACCAAAGCAATCATTAAATATGATATCATTCCCCTCGGTGACTAATACACATCCATTCAATAAGTTTTGCTTGTGCATTAGTTTTAATGCAGAAGAAATTTTCTTTGATTTCACATTCGATTTGGGAGAAGTTGAAATCTCTATTTCTCCGCCACAACCTACTAATATGAAAATTATTATTATAAGGGAAACTCCTTTCTTTACCATCTACTCTTCTTGCTTTGGATCAGCAAGTTATAAATTAGCCTTTAGAAATCCTTGGACGAAGGAAGTATTTTTACACATTTATAATCCATTCGTATTCCTTGGACCTTGGCAACTCAAGCTCTACAACACACATTGGTAACACATACAACCTCTTTTAAGTCTCATTGCGCAGGATAGATTCCGAAAAAAATTACAAAATTCTGAAATTCAACGAGACTATTCCTCCATAATTGAGCGGTGTAGTGTCGATTATTGCTTTATCTAATTCATTAAAGTTCTTGACAACATATGGCTCCAAAGAAATGAACATCGCTTTAGAAAGATCTATACCAATTATTAGACTAAACTTACCGGCAAAAAGCAAATTCGCGATGACACTATTCGTAAGTTCTGAAATATTATTAGAGGCGATTTCGCTACCATCTCCCATAATAGAAAACTCATTATTCTCTAAATTAACACTAGTCATAACTCCAATACTTGGAGATATATGAAAACTATTCTTTCCTATTAATCTGTAATTAAAGCTCAAAGGTATATCTACAAAGTCAGCTAATAGAATGGATTCTTTTGGCATCTCCGCATCACCATCAATTGATGAAGTCCAATTATAGATAAGCTTATATCCCTTTTGTGAAAAATATGCACCTGCACTAAATCTCACTTTAGAAACAGGTCCGAAATTTAATCGCATACCAATGCTATAGCCATCTGTTTTTGAAAACTGGTGTTTGAAATTATCTATTGGGTTATCGAAAAATTCGTAGTCGTAAACATCTATCCCCCCGCCGAGTCCAACATAGAATTTACTCTGCTGTGCAAATATTGATAGTGGAAATAAAAAGTACAGAAGGAAACTTAAACTCTTAATTTTCATTATATATATTACGTAATTATTAATTAGATGTTGGCTTTAATAACCAGCAGCTTGACCATCCTTTCGTGATTCAGACGCTCCGTAATACACTCTATCTTTCACTAATATTGCTTGAAATCCCCCAAAGTCTCCATTCCTAATCTCTACTTTATGGCCCATATTTAATAGTTCTCTTATTGTCTCTGATTCGAAACCAGATTCAACAAACAAAGAGGATTCATCCGATAACTCATTATTAATTATCGTTTCAGAGCCAATGTGCATTATTCTTGGAGCATCACCAGCTTCTTGTAAACCCATATTAAAGTCTATTAAGTTTATTACAAATTGCACCTGACCAAGAAACTGCATATACCCACCATCTATACCAAAGCTTAAGTAAGGTTCTCCTTCTTTAGTAATAAACGACGGAGATAACGTATTAAAAGGTTTAACAGAGGCTTCATATTTACCAGTATGCCCTTCAGTTAATGAGAAAGAAGCAGCCCTGTTTTGCAAAACAAAACCCATTCCCTTTGGGGCGATACCCGAACCTAAACCCTTATAGTTACTTTGAAATAAAGACACAATGTTCCCCTCTTTATCTGCTACGGTAAGATATATTGAATTCCCACCTTCTATCTTATGATTAATACCGAGTGGGGTGGAAACTTTCTTTTCATCCATCAATAATCTATTTTTAGAAGCATACTTTTTAGAAATTAATTTATCTACTTCACTTCCTTTTATTTTTGTATTTCCATGTAATTTCGCACCATCATTGCCAGCTATTTTTTTTGCTTCAACCAATAAATGTAAGTAACTAGCACTACCATATCCCATGTGTTTAATTTCATAGTCTTCCAATAAATTCAACGTTTGAAGCATTGATATTCCATAACCACGATTTGGCAAAGCCCAAACTTCATATCCTCGGTAGCTAGTAGAAACTGGCTCTAACCATTCCGATTGATGGTTTTCTAAATCTTCTACAGATAAAAATCCATTGTTTTCCTGCACATGTGTAGCCATAGCTTGCGCAACTATTCCTTTATAAAATGTGTCTTTGCCCTCCTTAGCAAGGAGAGAAAATATTTTCGACAGATTAGGGTTCTTAAGAATATCACCTTTAGACCATTGTCCATTTTCAGAAGAATAAAGCTCTTTTATATCTAGGTAGGAATGAAGCCTCTTAACCTCCGANTTCAATTCGTGGGCAATAATCTCAGACAATGGGAACCCATGCTTTCCGTAGGAGATAGCAGGATTCAGAATTTTACCCATCGATAGTTTCCCAAATTTAGAATGAAGCTCAAACCAACCATCCACGCAGCCCGGAACAGTAATAGATAAAGCTCCTTCCTCTGCTATATTATTTATTTTATTCTCCTTGAGATAATCTACCGTAAGGTTTGCCGGAGTGCTTCCGCTTGCATCTAAACCATGTAATGTTTTTGATTTAGCATCCCAAACTATAGCAAATAAATCTCCTCCAATACCAGCACCAGTGGGCTCCATTACACACAAAGCAGCATTAGCTGCTATTGCTGCATCAATGGCGTTACCTCCTTTTTTAAGAATATCTAAAGCAATTTGAGTCGCCAAAGGCTGACTTGTTGCAGCCATCGCATGATTCGCTACAACTTCAGACCTTGTAATAAATGATTTTCCAACTGGCCTGTCTTGAGCATTGGCGAGAAACGAAATCAGAAACAGAAAAATAAGGATACCAGAGTTTTTCATTCTTTTCACAATAATGTATTGCGCGAACTTAGGAAATTATACGCTATGAAAAATCAAATGTACTTATGGGCCGGAAAGGATACTATATATCAAGTAAGTTTTCTTTAGCTAAAGGCTTGGTTATATATGCTACTATTTCATCAAACTCTTTGCTTTTATCTTGATCTATTACACTTGATGAAGAAGTTAAAAGGAAAAACCGCATGCCTTTTCTTAAATTTTCAGATAGGAGCTTAAACTCTGCAAGAAACTCAAAGCCATTCATAATAGGTATATTGATATTGAGGATGATTAATTCAGGAATTAAGTTTACATCTAATGGAGATGTCTTATCAATAGCAATAAAGTCCTTGAGAGCCTCTACAGCATTATTAAAAACAACAATATCACAATCGCCTAGATTCTGCTGTATCAGCTTACTATTAATGTAATTTTCGACTTCATTATCATCGATAAACATTACCTTTTTCTCTGAGCTCCCATTATGATGCTATTGAATTAGTAGGTATAATGAATTGAAAATCGGTATGCCCTGGTCTACTTATAAATGATATTGTACCATTTAATTTCGCGATCGCGTTTTTAACAATATATAAACCAAAGCCACTTCCTTTCGATGTAACGTTTCCTCTATAATACATGTCGAATATTCGTGATTTAATCTCTTCTGGAATTCCAGGACCATTATCAAAAAACATTAAATACTAAATCATTCTCTCTTTGGATTAACCTTACTTTAATACCGGGTCTTTCCTTAGAGGGCGCTTCCATGTCATGGTAGTTAATCGAATTCTGAATAAGGTTCTGAAAAACTTAAGATGGTCGCTTCCTACGCTGCTATGGCTTCTATATTTTTGCCTATAGGCTTATTTCTAAAAGGCGCATTCTCTGTAGACGCACCTATAGGAATGATAGGTGTATTAGGCGTTACTGTTTGCTTGGCAACTATGATAATGGGAGCTTTTAAAACCCAGCAAGCTTAGGTTAACTTTTCGATTTCTTGGATTCCAGAATCTCTTCGGCGATTTTCTTAAACCCATTTTCGCCGTCTAGATTCTGCTTAAGCCATTTTAAGCATCCACTAAAGTTTGAGAATAGAACTGTTTCTGGAATAAGACCAGGTACAACATTTATCCCTCGTAACATGTCTAGTGGCTGATCTTTAATTCCTGAGATCACCACTATAATACCTCTCCTTTCTAATTCCAGAATCGATTCTTCCATAGCATAAAGGCCAGACTGGTCCATAAAAGGCACCTCTCGCATTCGAATTATCACCAATTCTACTTGCGGTAGTTTTTTAATCATTTGATTAAAATCACTGGCAAAGCCAAAGAAAAGTGGGCCGTCTAAATGCTTGATATAAATTTTATCTTCAATCTCATCCGGAATTTTATTCTCATCCTTCCAAGGCATTTCTTTCTTAAACTCCTTAAGTGCAGCCACTTTAGAGTCCTTTTCCATTAGATCTCCCATTTTTTTCATAAATAGAATGGAAGCCAAAACCATTCCTATAGCAACCGCATTAATCAAATTACCAAAAACCGTTATTATGAGAACTACTATCATAATAACGGAATCAGCCTTAGGCACATGTCTTAAATGTTTAAGTCCTTTATAATCAATTATACCAATACCTACAGTAATTAATATACCGGCCAATACACTTAATGGAATAAATGCAGCCAATTTACCTAACCCCAATAAAATCATTGCGAGGAGTAAGCCATGAATAACCCCAGAAATCTTGGTACGACCTCCAGCATTTACGTTCACTACTGTTCTCATTGTAGCACCAGCTCCCGGGATACCTCCAAAAAAAGCTGCGGCGACATTACCTATACCCTGTCCGATTAATTCTTTATTACTATCGTGCTTTGTCTTGGTTATGTTATCTGCAATAACGGATGTCAGGAGCGAATCAATTGCACCTAAGGCAGCAAGCATTAAACCATATTGAAAGGCAAGGATAATTACATCCATTTTGATCGTAAGAATACTACCTAATTTGAGTGAAGGGAAACCATCTGGTATTTCACCAATCAAAGGTGTATCCCATTGCAGAAAATAACAAGCAGCTGTACATATAATAAGGGCTACCAAAGTACTCGGCACTGCCTTGGTGATTTTCGGGAATATATAAATTATTGCTATTGCTACTCCACCTAATACAAATGATTCGTAGTTGATCTTCGAAATCGACCAAGCGAACTCAATAATAATATCCAATGTACCTTTAGGAGATATCAAACCAAGAAATGGGAATAATTGAAACAAGATAATAATCACTCCTATTCCGGTCATAAACCCTGACAACACAGGATAAGGAATATACTTAATATACTTTCCAAATTTCAAAAGGCCAAATACAACTAAAATCAAGCCTCCAAAAACAAAAGATGCTATAATAAGTCCCAAGCCCTCTGCAATACTCCCCGATGATTCAATCGCAGAAGTGACTACCATAACGGAAATTACGGTCATCGGTCCAGTAGGACCACTAATCTGAGTATCTGTTCCTCCAAAAATAGCAGCAAAGACACCCAATATCATTGCACCATACAGACCCGCTTCAGCACCCATACCAGATTGAACTCCAAATGCCAAAGCAAGAGGTAAAGCAACAACACCGGCAGTTATCCCTCCAAAAGCATCGCCTTTGAAATGACTAAAATCAAAAAAAATATTTTTCACTCAGAAAATTATTTGTATTGGTTAAATGTTAAAATGAGAAGTTTAATCCGCTAGATATTAGCAACATTAAATTAACATTCGGGAGGTGGAGTGAATACCTCAGATGTGAAACTTAAGAGTAAGCTTCCGTGCTTTGCAAATTTAAAACCGCCTGATACCAATTGAGAAGAGTCATCTTTCTTTGTTGACATAAGACTCTTAATTTCGTCAGACTTATCTTTCGATTCTTTGCCTTTTTTTTCAGACCAATCGCTTTCTATTTCATATTCCAATTCATTATTATCTACAAAAGATATTGTAGAAAATAGCGTAGGCAATAAAAATGCTATCGCGAGTATATATGTATGTAAACCTGAAAAGCTCATTACTCAAATATACACACAATCGTTGAACTTTCGATTCAATACGAAATATCAACGTGTATTTTAAAAAAGAAAGTATTTCATGCAGTTCGATTTAACTGCATGTATTTGACAAATGAAGGATTTACTTTTTATCGTTCATCCATTTACCGCTTTTAGTTTCACCTAAAACGATAACATCTTTAGACCTTGCAAAGTCTTTGATAGCTTGATTCATTTCATCTTCAGTATCTCTACGAAGTTTAACTCCAGATCTTGATCCTTTATTTCTTACTTCAATATACCAACCGTCTTTTAGTACAATCGGTTTAGTAGGTGGTCTTCCCATAGCTTCTTAAACTTATTATGGATATTAATAGTTATGCGTATTGTTTGGCAATTATATAAATTTTAATTCGACTATTCCAAGTATCTACAAACAGTTATTAACTAAATAATTGTTAATGAATAAAAAAATGCCTTTTCGCCCAAAAATAAGCCCTACCCTAACTGAATGAGGCTAGAGCATTTTTATTTCCTTGTCTCCTAATTCTATTAATTTCTTCTTATACAAAGCGCCAATTGCCTGTTTAAATGCCTTTTTACTAATTCCAAGTTGCTCAGATATTTCATCTGGTGAACTTTTATCATGAAGAGCTAGAACGCCATTATTATTTTTTAATTTTTCTATAATCATCTCTACATTACTAGAACTTGCATTTCTATAACCAAGTGGCTGAATCGAAACATCCAACATGTTTTCGTCTCTTATTTTCTTTACATAACCTTTTAAAGAATCCCCTTTCTGCAATTCTTGAAACACTTCGTTATGGTATACTAAGCCAATATGTTCATGATTAACAGCTACGTTAAATCCAAGATCAGAATGCTTAAGCACAAATAAGTCGACTTGATCGCCTTCAGCTACCTCTATTGTTTCGTTTTGCAAATACAATTCATACATAGTGCTTCCAAAAAGACTGTTGCTTTCTTCATCTAAATCAAGATATACAATTCGCCTGTCGCCTGGTTTCATTTCAAAACCAGTTTCCTCTTTCGGAACAAATAAATCATCTTTTAAACCCCAATCAACGAAAGCACCGTCGTTATCAACAGATTTTATGGTTAAATAGGCAAACTCATAAAGAAATATTTTAGGATCTGTATTAGTCGCAACAAGTCCACCTTCTTGGTTCTTATAAATAAAAACTTCCAACTCATCTTCTAGATCAAAAGAATCAGGACAACTTTCGTTAGGCAATAGTACTTGCTCTCCTTGGCTATTCTCCAAGAACAACCCAATAGAGGTTTCCTTCTTTATCTTCAGTATATTAAATTGCCCTACATCCATTTTACAAATATTTTTATGCTGAAAAATTCTTAAATAGTAACTTCTAGCAAGTACCTTTTCTTTACTTTTTGAGACCTTGTTTCCACATCCAAGAACTTCTTGTTCAATTTAGTAATTCGAAAATGGTCGAACTCATTAAGTATAGAATATTTAAAGCCCTCTTTTTTTAATATTGACATAAATTCATCATCACTAAATACATAGTTTTTACCATTCTGCATCCACTCTTCGTATTTATCTATCTCATCAACGCTTACAATCTTATTTGACGAGTAGTACTGCAAGTCATAATAGTTTAATCCTGGGGCTACGAGTAGATCAGCCGAAGGATGATCATCTTTCATTATAAAAGCAACCTGAGAACCAGACTGATACTTTAAGAGACCGGGATAAAATCCAGTATTTAGATATGCTCCCAAAAGCAATCCGACAATTGTCCCAAAGATTACTCCTCTATATTTAATATTAGAATACAACGTATTGAATAAAATAATTGCAGCTATCAATCCAATCATAATTAACAATCCAATAATGAAATATTCGGGTTGAAATAGATACTCAACTAAACCAATCGCGAGAACAGCTGCAACAGCATATACATTTATTGAAATATTGGTAATTCGAACGATAATCTTATTCTCCGAATCCCCAATAAGTAACGCGCCAACTGATATAGCTAAGAATGGGAATATAATATTTGTATAGTGAGCAAGCTGGAAACTGGAAACAGAAAACACAATAAACATGACTAAGAAACCAAAAAATGTCACATACTCTTTTACTTGCTTCTTCCCAATAATTGCCCTTGCCGTTTTATACAAAGAAGTGAATCCCAAGATTGCCCATGGTGCAAAAGCCCATAACATCGTATGTATAAAAAAGGTTGGATCCCCTTTTCCTTTTATAGGACCGCTATTAAAAAACCGTCCCAATTGACTATCCCATAAGAAGAATTGCAGCCCAGATACATTTGTATTACCAAAAACTATTTTCTCAGGATGCAGATCGAATTGTTGATAAACAGCATACAATTCAGGCAAAGTAAAAATCATGGTAATTGCAAATAAAAAAGGCCATCTAATGCTAATTAATTTACCAAAGTCCTTTTTCAGCCAAACATCAAATAAGACGGCCGAATAAATTATCACTAGCACAAATACTCCTTTCGTCATTACAGCAGCTCCACAAAACCCCGCCGCTAATATTAAGTTTCGAATTGAAAAAGAAGCGGATAGTAAATAGGTGTAGTAGACGGCACCCATTACCAAACCGAGTAAAATCGCCTCGGCTCGCGTATCATTATTTGATATTATTAAATGTAAGGAAGACCCCATTATAAGAACAGCAGATTGTGCTACATCGTACCCATACAAGCGTTTTGCTAATTTATAAGTATAGCCAAGTCCCATAAAGAAAAACAATATCGAAGGGATTTTATAGGCAAACGTATTGGATCCAAATATTTCGATAGACAAGGCACAAACCCAAAAAGGGAAGTGTGGTTTATCCAACCAGTCTTTTTCGTAAACAAATAAATCCCAATAATTCCCAGATGTCACCAGTGACTTAGAAATCATGGCGTACATGGATGAATCTGCACTAAAGATATTGCAAAGCAGCCCTGCGAAGTTTACAATAACAACAGCAGAAAATAGACTGATAAATGTTTTCTTATTCAAATGACTAGGCTAATCCAACAAAATTACAAAACTCAAAGTTGAACTCTGTATTCAAAAATAATATTTGACTATCAACCTCCTATGGGAAGATCAATAATGCTTATAACTAGATGGACGATTGAAATCTGTCTTTATAGACATAAATCTTTAATCTATTCATGCTCCATATGGCATACGAAATGCTGTTGACACACTAAATTAGGTTATCTATCGATTTTTTGTTCTTAAAACAGACATCCACCGTAAACCTAATATGAAACATGAAGACGTACCGATAAATAAATCAATTTTAAAAACCATAGGAATAGCGTTCATCCTATGCACATTACTACTTTCCGTACCGTTGTTACATTCTTTATTTCAGCCCGCTGAAAAAATAATACATATTGAAAAAAGTAAAATATTACCAATTCTGGAATACGATGGACAGATGGAAAAAATAATAAAGCTATGGGCTGAACAGAGAGTCGAATGGGCTTTTTTGTTGAATAAATATTCTACCTAATAATAGTTACACTACCAGCTACTGTCTCTACACTTTCATCGTCCATGTCTGCACGATTAACTCCATCGAAGCCTCTTGCTGAGATTACATAGAAGTAAACTCCATCTGGTACTTCCTCGCCTGATATTGTACGTCCGTCCCATGCTGCCTCTGGGTTCTCCCAGTGATATAACTTCTCACCCCATCTGTTGTAGATATCGCCAACAAACGTTTCTAAGTTACAATGTCTAATCATTTCAAAATAGTCGTTTACGCCATCATTATTCGGAGTAAACACATCTGGGATGTATAGGCAAGATACCGTTCTTACGTTAAAGGATACACTATCCGAAATTGGACAGTAGCCATCTCTTGTTACAGTTAACTTCGCATAGAAGGTAATTGGCATCAGATTCTCGAATGTGAAGTATGGCATACTATCGCCTTCTGCTTCTCCAACCTCTGTTCGGATCATATCGTCAGAGTCTACATCTTCTACAGCACTCCAGTATTCCCAAATGTTCTCCTCGTACCTTGTGTTATAACTCTGATCTACAAACTGTACAAACAGCGGACCTTCATAATAACCATCCGATAATGGATCCTCTGGATCGGGTAGCCAATCGAAGTAAGCTCTAACCGAATCTGGTCTCCTTATCGTTAAGGTATCCCAAGCGATACAACCCTTATCATCGGTTACCGTTACGCCATAAACTCCATCCGCATATTCACCTAAGGTGTTATAACCACATACTCCTGTTCTTACATGAGGATCAACCCAATATTTATCTCCGTCATCGTCCAGCTCCCATGCTCGTGGATGCGAGATACTAGAA
>JABSPR010000024.1 GCA_013214975.1 Flavobacteriales bacterium | reverse complement strand
CCAGTAAATATCTATTACTCCTGCCTTTAAAAAGGATCTGACCAGATCCTTTATCTCATTCCAGTCTATTACTATAGTGTATAGTTCAAACCCTAATTTTTTAATTAGACATTGAATATTAGAAACCAAAACTTCAGTATTCCAGCCATTATCTATATAGACTAACAAGGGGTTTAAACCAAGTTCCTTTGCTTTAACAGTTAAATAAGAACTATCTGCTCCACCACTTAACCCAACAATACAGTTATAGCCTTTAGGAGATTTATATTCTATTATTTCAGATAATACGCCTTCAAAATAATTATTCTCTTTTAATAAATTAATTGCACGATGCCTCTTATCTACAACGTGGCAGACATTGCAAACACCATCCGAATCTAATGTCCGGATAAACATCGATCGCAATTAAACACCTACTACATTCCATCAATAACTTTTTCATTATTATTAAGAATGTCTACCATAAATTCGAAATTCTGTTTTGCATTATATTTATCTCGCCATGTACGTCGTGCATTATTAGACATTTCAATTTTCTCCTCATTTGGCAGTTGACTGAAATCCTGCAAAGCCTCTGTTAAACATTGAGCTGAATCGTCATTATCTTGTTCCAACAGAATTCCATTCTTAGTAGTTACAATTTCAGAAATACCACCAACGTTATAAGCAATTACTGGAATACTTGCCGACATTGCTTCCATAATTGACACAGGAATCCCTTCACTATCACTACAATTTACAAATATGTTAATAGGTTGATTAACTAAAAAAACATCTATTTCTTTCTTGTTTTTCATCCCGTGAAATACAACCTTGACATTAGGCTTATTATTTAATTTTTCATTAATAGTATTTTCAATTTCATCTTCAAATTCCTTCTCTCCCCCCCCTATATGATGCCAGTGAATTTCAATATTAGATATTTGTGAAAGAGCCGTTACTAACTTATCTAAGCGCTTAACAGGACTAATTAGAGATAAAGACAATACAACAAGTTGCACGGCAGAACTCTTATCTGAATAAGCAACATTCAGCCCTAATTCTTTCACCCCCAGTTTGCTCACAATAATCTTAGTGGGGTCTTCTATTAAGTCTTTTTTACTCAGGTAATCCTTACCGTCTTCAGATATACAAATTACTCTATGAGCAAATGATAGAATCAACTCTCTAAATGGTAAAAATGGAATTTTGTGCTTTTCATAATACAAATCCCATCTATGCATTCTGGTAATAAACTTTATTGAATCATCCTTACTTGCCATATTAGCCAATGCAATTGCCGTACTATCGCACCAATAACTATAAAACATTGTATTTTTAGCTTCAATCCCGACATTAGCAATAAATCGTTCGATAGCCATTTCTACCGCCTTCCCTTTACGCGAGCAATTAACAATTTGCGCAACAAGACCCACAGAGAAAGGCACAAGATGCTTAAACTTCGCTAAATACAACTGAACCCAAACGCCTATTGAGAACAACGAGCTAAACTTATTAGAAAGATCAATAGACTTCTTATAGTCAGTGAGTTTAACTAATTTAACCTTAGTTGGAAGGCAAAATGTTTTTGTATCGGAAAGTTTCTGATCTGTTGTAATAACGATTCTTATGTGATCGAAATTTTGATCTAAGACTTTAATTTCTTCTTCAAAAAATGCCTCTCCAAAGCCATATGGATAAGCAGTAACAAAAATTACAATATTCTTTCTACTCGGCATGCTATTCTAAAAAACCATTATATTTTAAAAAGAATTAGATTCTTATGTAAACTAACCTTTTAAATATACAAGAAATGATCACTAAAAGAATCCACCATGATGCAAAATATGAAATGTAATAAGGCAACGAAAATATCGCGTATCAATACATAATTAGTAAATTCAATAAAGTATTTTAATATTTAATGTTATGCGGTTAGTTCTTCTTTTATTGTCGTTTATTTTCTCTGCAGTAATCAATTTACAAGCACAGAAAAACGATAACAACAAAACTTCTTTTGAGTCGTACGATTTTTCTAATCCTCAACAAGCTTGGATTTTACCTGACAGACTAGAAGAAATTTCTGGAATTACATCTTATGCTGAAAACACAATAGCTTGTGTTAATGACGAAGAAGGTGTAATCTTTTTATGGGATACAAAATGGGCATCAGTTAAAAGGAAAATAAAATTCGCATATTATGGGGATTACGAGGGTATTACTTATATAAAGCCCTATTTCTATGTAATTAACAGTGAAGGTTTATTGTTTCGATATAACGAAGAAACTGACAAACTAAAAAAACACCAGCTTCCATTTGAATGGGATAATCAAATTGAAGGTCTTTGTATTGAATCTGACACAACCCTTTTTCTGGTTCTGAGAGATGCTTCTGGATTATATGGAAAAGAAGAATCTTATAATGGCATTTATAGATACAATATCAATTCTAAAAAAACAGAACTTGCATTCAAATTAGAATTAGATCATGAAGTAGGATTATCTGGAATATGCATCAACAAGGAAAAAAGTAAGGTCTTTGTTATTTCGCATAGAAGAAGCAATGAGCTAATTGTATTTTCACTTAAAACCGGAGAGGTTGAAAGTATTGTCAAGCTTGATTTAGAACGTTTTCCTCAACCAGAAGGCATTTGTTTTGATTCTGAAGGCAACTTATTTATTTCAAATGAGATTTCAGAAGATGACAATTCAACGTTGTATAAATTTTAATTGGCAGAAATGATCATCCAAAAATTATCGATTATTATTCCCGTATATAATGAAGAGCGCACGATTCATCTAATACTCGATAAGATTAACTCGGTTACATTGGTTAACCAAATATCAAAAGAAATAATTATCGTAGATGATTGTTCAACCGATAATACAGAGCAAGCTATTTCGGCTTACATTAAAGATAATCCTTCAGCAAACATATCTCTCCAAAGCCATGCTAATAACAAGGGAAAAGGAGCAGCATTACATACTGGAATTTCTAAAGCAACTGGAGAATTCTTAATAATTCAAGATGCCGATCTAGAATACGATCCATTAGAGTATAACGATTTGCTTAAGCCTGTTGTAAGGGGCTTTGCAGATGTGGTATATGGGTCTAGATTTATTGGGAGTAATCCGCACAGAATATTATTCTTCTGGCATACTTTGGGAAACAAACTACTCACTACCCTTTCTAATATTCTGACCAACTTAAATCTAACGGACATGGAAACATGCTATAAGCTGTTCAACACAAAGTTGATTCAGTCTATAGATTTAAAAGAGAAACGTTTTGGTTTTGAACCAGAAGTAACAAGTAAGATTTCAAGAATTAAAGATGTTCGAATCTACGAAGTGGGTATTTCATATTATGGCAGAACATATGATGAGGGTAAAAAAATAGGCTGGAAAGATGGAGTAAGGGCCATCTACTGTATTATTAAATATTGGCTAATACGATAAAAAACTATTACTCAAATCAGGATACTCTACGCTAATCTCCTTATAGCTTTTATTTCTTCCTGCAAATATCCCAAAACCATTCTCAATATTACTGTAAACCTGTACGGGCTGAGCAAACGGATTACCATAGGATTCATTATACAATTCGAAACTTCTATTATAGAAAAATAATTCGCGAGAAATATTGTACAAATTAACTCTAACTAGCATATTACCTAAGTCATGATATTCTAGAGCCAAAGACATTGTTTTCGTCCCGCCATTAAACATCTCATCCGAAAAATTAATATTTGAATTACCTTAATAGTATCCCTCATCCGAATTATTTACATCCTCTACTTTAAAATACATACTGCTTTCTACCAAAGCAGAATCACATTCCGGACACCATCCGTCATTTACAAAACCATTATATGTAGACCGAGGGCTAATCTCTGTTACAGTTAAATAATAATAATTTATCTCGCTTGCCGGATCTTCAAAACTAATTGTTAGTTGCAAATGTTTGTCTCCATTAATTATCGTTTGCCCTGTATCCAATAAGGATATCTCTACGGAAGAAGGTATATTATTAACTGCCGATACAGTTTCATAACCTTCGGCCGAAACTTCTATTCGATAATAATTTCCAATAATGGGATTCATAGTCCCAATATAGTCTCCATCAAAATCAAAAACTGAGTTAGCATTAACGGTGTTGAAGACAAGCGAGTCTATTAAATTTCCTTCAAGGTCCGTTATAAATACCTGAGCATTTTCTACTGTATTTGATCTTATAGACTCCAGTTGGCCGACACTATGTGTTACTTGTACTTGCCAATTATTATCCGGAGAATGTATTGAATTAACTACCAATTTATCCGTCGTAACATCATCATCAAAAGGAATTTCTTTTTTACAAGCAGAAATACTAAATGAAACAGAGATTATCAATAGGTAATAATAATTCTTCATTAAAACTCAAAGTTATAAGTAAAAGAAGGTATCAATGGAAACAGACTGTATTGATAGAGCTTCCGGCCATTATTGATCTCGTCTTCAAAAGCTAAGTAGAATGGATTTTTCCGGTTATAGGCATTGTAAACACCCCAATTAATAGTTCTGGTACCCCATTTCTTTTCTTTCTTTAAATTCACTCCAAAGTCCAAACGATGATAAGAGGGCATACGGTAATTATTTCTACTCTCAATGTGTTCGATAGAACTGTAGTAGTTTAGGCCATCAGCAGATGGCAGGTATCTTTCAAAAGCAACGGTAACAGCGTTTCCTGTACCATATACCCACACTAAGCCAAAGTTTACATTATCATTTACCTCGTATGTAAGTGCCAATCCTATATCATTTCTTCTATCATATCGGTATGGGTATACCTCGCCAAAATTCAAATTATCAAATTGTCTATTACTCCAAGACAACGTATACCCTACCCATCCTGTTATTTTCCCGATTTTCTTTTCGATCAATATTTCACCTCCATAAGACCATCCTTTACCAGTCTCTATCTTGTCTTGCCAATCCTTATCACTATCAAAAAAGGAAGCACCTTCCTTATATTCAATGAGGTTATCCATTGCTTTATAATATCCTTCAATCGATACCTCATACTTCTTTTTGAACGTTCTTGCGAAACCAGTCGCCCATTGATGGGAGTTTTGAGGTTTCACCCTTTCTGTAGCAGGCAACCACAAATCTGTTGGCAAGCCGATACCCGAATTCGTTAACAAATGCAAAAACTGCGTCATGTAAGTGTAACTCGCTTTTATGGATGATTTGCTACCAAGAAGATATCTACCAGATAACCTAGGTTGCAAAGACAAATAATTCTTTCCACCCACTAAAAACCCAGTAAAATGCAATCCTACATTCCCTTTAAATTTATCGCCTATTTTAATTTCATCTTCGATATATGAATACCATTCATGAGCAGTATGAACTTGTGAGCCATAAGTAGTATCCAATTCTGGTGAAGAATCTGTATTATATTGAAGTTGTGTTACCCCAGGAGTGAACGTATGGTATATATTTCCAACACCGAACCTAACGTAATTATTAGAGTTAGGAACCCAATCCCAATCTATATTTCCCGCCCAGTCCTCTATACTAGAACTGTATTCAAACAAAAACGACTCGTTCGTAGTTCTATCATCCATCTTTATCTCATTTTCCATCTCATTGCCAATAAGAAACTTATACTTACTATACCGTACGGCAGTGTTCATAAATAATTTATTGCCGAGGATATGATTCCAACGAACAGAAGTGATTGCATTGCCCCATCGCAATAGAAATTCATTTTTATTTGAGAATTTTGTCCCATCATCATTGGTAAAAGATCCTTTTTCTATTCCATATCCTTTGTCGTTTCCTAAATAGGCAATTA
>JABSPR010000023.1 GCA_013214975.1 Flavobacteriales bacterium | reverse complement strand
GTACAGATCCTAATATACCATGTGAATTTGTCGATGAAAATGGAACGGTTTCTCAAGGTGGAGATTGGAATGGTGCAGATTGCGATGGCGATGGTGTAACCAATGCCGACGAAGTTTTATTTGGAACTAGTCCAACAAATGGTTGTGATGGAGATGTATCCATTATTACGGTTGAACCTAACGAGATATGGAGTGCAGAAGATTGTGATGGTGATGGGGTATTAAATGGTGATGAATATGCAGATGGTACAGATCCTTTTAATGGCTGTGATTATTCAGAACTAAGTATTAGCCAACCGCAAAGTGATGCTTGGAATGAGGGAGATTGTGACGAGGATGGTGCTACAAACGGAGATGAATATGCATCCGGTACAGACCCAATTAATACATGCGATTACAATCTAGACGACGTGACTTTAGATAAAGGAGAAATTTGGAACACGACAGATTGTGACGGAGATGGAGTTTCTAATGAAGATGAAATGAGTACAGGAACTGGAGTATTTGAGCCGTGTGATTACGATACTACCTTTATAAGTATGTCTCAAGGAGGCTTATGGAGTAACTTCGATTGTGATGGCGATGGGGTGATAAACATTACCGAACTATCCGATTCTACGAATGTGTTTATTCCTTGCGATTATAATCTAGACAGTGTTACAGTTGAACAAGGCGGAGATTGGAATAATGTAGATTGTGATTTCGATGGGGTAATAAATGGGACCGAAGTATCGGACAATACGAACCCATGGGACCCATGTGATTTTGAACAAATAAGTATTACAGAACCTACTTTAGGAACTATTTGCGCCATAGATCCACCACAAGGATTTTCTCCAAATGGCGATGGGATAAATGATTTCTATGTAATCTATGGTATTGAGATCTACCCAAACAATCGATTTATCATAATGAACAGATGGGGAAATAAAGTGTACGAGAAAAATGGGTATCACAACGAATGGGATGGTACCAACCAAATGGGAATCTCTTTCGGAGGAGAAGATTTACCGGCCGGTACATATTTCTATCTATTATATACAGGTGAAGTTTCAGAGTCTGGGGAGGAGGATGTTTACAAAGGGTATATCTATTTAACGAGATAAAAGGAGTTGATGATAAAGTATGTAGCAATAGCATTTGTGGCCGTTACTTTCTGTTTCCAGGAAGTGAATGCGCAGTTCGATGCCATGTATACGCACTACTCGTTTAACACATTATCGGTGAATCCTGGATATGCGGGCAGTAGAGATGCGATCACGTTAACAGCTCTTAATAGAAGCCAATGGGTAAATTTTGAAGGTGCTCCAACAACACAAACATTTACGGCACATATGCCTTTATCGATGAACCAAATGGGGGTTGGGATAAATGTGATAAACGATAACATAGGCCCGATAAATATTTCGTCGCTCTATGCAGACTATTCGTACGATGTTAAAGTAACCAAGAATACGAAGTTGGCTCTGGGACTAAAAGCCGGAATGAACGTAATTTACGGAAAGCTACATGAACTGCATCTCGATCAAGAAAACGATCCTAAATTCGCTACATCATTAAGGAGCGATATACTTCCTAATTTCGGTTTTGGATTATATTACCATGCACCAAGATGGTATGTAGGAGCTTCAACGCCGAAGATATTAGAGAACGATTTTCAAAGTAACTCGGGCGTACTTAGCGGTAAGGAACAACGACATTATTTTGTAATTGGTGGTGCCGCGATAGATCTCGGCTCAAGTAATCTAGTATTAAAGCCAACGAGTTTATTAAAGGTAACACAGGGTGCTCCGGTAGAATTAGATATGACGCTTATGGTTATTTACAATGAGCAGTTAGAGATGGGATTTATGTTTCGAACACAAGCTGCAACCGGAATATTGATTGGATATAATATCATGAAAAACTTGAGAGCTGGATACGCATTCGATTGGTCGTTTGTAAACCGAACACTCCGGGATAACAATGGTACACATGAAATAATGATTAGATATGATTTTGTCAAGAAGGACGAAGGGAAGATAATTTCTCCACGTTTCTTCTAATTAAAAATTATCTAGATTTAAGTATTAAACAAGCATGTTGCACAAGTCGATTTTCCAATATTTACTGGTATTCTGTTTAACGGTTCTGTTAACAGCTACTTGTATGAATAACCTTTCTTACGGGGCAGGATCTGTTGAGTACGCTGAGGACAAGAGTAAAAAAGAATTAAAAGCCGATAGGCACTACTATCGATTTTCATTTCAAAAAGCGATCAGTAAATACGAGTCATCGAAGATGTTAACTAAAAGGGGATATCGTAACCTTGCGGATAGCTATCGGAAAATTAGTGACTACATAAACAGTAGTTTAAACTATGCAAAGATTGTGCAGGGTGAGGATGGGGACTCTGAAGATATTTTTAATTATGCATCTGTTTTAAGATTAACAGGTGCTTATGATCTTAGTCACGACTGGATGGAAAAATTTAAAGCGTTAGAGCCATTTGATCTAAGAGCCAAAAGTTTTACCAACAACCTATCCGACTTTCAAGGACTATTAGAGGATGAAGGGCAGTACAAGATTATCCCACTCAAAGCCAATACTGATCAGCAAGACTTTGGAGCCGCCTACTATAAAAAACAATTGGTATTTGCGAGCACACGGGTAGATGTTAAAGCAGCAGTAGATAAGTATAACTGGAATGGACTTCCATTTTTGGATTTGTATGTAGCCGATAGAGACCTCATGGAGTTTGTGAATGTCGAACACTTTAAAGGCGACATCAATAAAAAGATGCATGAAGGTCCAGCTTCTTTTAATGAAAAAGGAGATTATATGGCTTTTACAAGGAATAACTATTTGGACAAAAGTTCGAACGGAAGTGTAAACCTCAAGATCTATTTCACAACAATGAACGAAGAAGGGCATTGGGAAAGAGAAGAGTCGTTTAGGCACAATAATAAAGAATATTCCATCGGTCATCCTTATTTATCCAAAGATGGAAAAGAGATGTATTTCGCGAGCGACATGCCAGGAAGTCATGGAGGGGTAGACATCTTTAAAGTAAAGAAAGGAGCAGATGGTAAGTGGGGTGAGGTGATGAATCTAGGTTCTGAAATTAATACGGAGGAGGATGAAATGTTCCCGTTCTTTCATGAGAATACGAAGATATTATTCTATGCGAGTAAGGGGCATTTGGGGTTAGGTGGATTGGATGTATTCTTTTCCAAAATGATTTCGGATACAGTTTATACTAAGTCCGAGAATTTAGGTATTCCTCTAAATTCTAATGCAGATGATTTTGCTCTTATTATTGATGATGAGATGGAACATGGCTATTTTTCATCTAACCGAGAGGGAGGAAAAGGGGACGACGATATTTATGCATTCGAATTACTAAGACCAATCGACGATGGTATAATATTAAAAGGTGTGGCGAAAGACCAGGATGGAAACATACTTTCTTCTGTACTTGTTACCCTTACAGATATAGAAGGGTTGGTACTGGATACCCTNACCGTTGGAAAAGATGGAGCATATCGATTTAATGTAGATAGAGATTTAGAGTACTACCTAATAGGTGATAAAACAGAGTATATAAACCAACCGAAACTAACCAATACGATAACACCGGCTGATGAGGTAATTACTGATATTGTATTAGAAAAGAACATTGGACTTTCCCTTTATGCTTTAATTGAAGACAGTAGAACAAAAAGTCCGTTGGCTGGTGTAAAGGTTACTTTAACAGATAAAAAGACGGGAAAAGTTTCCGACTATACCACACCTGCTTCTGGTGAATACCGAAAGATAGTTGACGATAAAAAAATAACCGATAAGGGTTTGTACAATTTGGTATTGGAGAAAGAAGGCTACTTCACCAAGTCGGTTACTTTAAATACAGTATTTGATAAAGACGGTGTGGTTAACCTTAATGCACTTTTAGATTTAGGGATGGATAGAGAAGTGAAAAACCTTAACGATCTGGTTCAGATAAACGACATACGGTTTGATCTAAACAAATACAACATTCGTCCGGATGCAGCTGTTGAGCTAGATAAAATTGTAAAAATCATGCAAGACTACGAGAACATGGTAGTGGAGTTGGGGTCACATACCGATTGTAGAGGTAGTAAGAAATATAATATTAAGCTTTCTGCAAAACGAGCAAAGGCTTCTGCCATGTATATAAAGAATAAAATTAGGTTCCCAGAACGAATCTATGGTAAAGGCTACGGCGAATCGGACTTAGTGAACGATTGTGGTTGCGAGGGCGCAGTAAAATCTGATTGCTCCGATGAAGAACATGCAGCCAACCGGCGTTCTACTTTCAAGGTAATAAGTTCTGGTAGCGATAAGGTAAAGGTGGTAGGGCAGTAAGGGGAAATGAGATTGTTAAAAATGACGAATTTCAAAGCTTATCTAATAATCTTTCTATCAATAACTTCCTTTCTTCAATCCTGCCAAGACAAAGAATACTTTTTCACAGATAGGGATTTAGAGTTCGTTAATTTCATTGAGCCAGGTGATAACTATAGTTTGAAAGGAATTATAGATGAAATGGAAATCGTCATCTCAATTTCAGAAAAGACTTTTGATGTAGAGAAAGTTAATCCAGCATTGGGGCTCGGAAGAACTAGATTCTATGATGTGGTACGTTTTGCCTGTGATATACAAGTAGACACCCTATACAATACTACAGGAATAATTAATTATACATGTTCAGAAGGATCATTCGGCAATGTTTATTATAGTTTAGGTTCTTCTTTTGGTGGGCAATTTCGATTAGAAAGTATGTCAGACACAATTACAATTAATTCTATTTTTTATAAAGATGTTTATTCGGATGAAGGAATAACTTGTTCAAGGAAGCATGGAATGATTCGGTTGTGTGGTGATCTGGGAGAAGGGAGTCAGTGTTATGTTAAGGATTATTGAAGTTATTTGGCAGTAGAAGGAAATGTCAAAATAAAACACGTCATCTTCGGAACAATGAGGAACGAATTTTATCCGGAGATCTGTCTACGATTAAACAGATCTCCGAGCATTTCTCATTCTTCGAAATCACGAAGATGACGTTAGCAAAGAAATAAAGTATAACCTCGTTTTAGAGCAAGAAGGTTACTTTATTCAATACGTGACATTAAGTATTGTATTTAATAAATAAACGTTCCTGGGAAGAATTAATGAAAATCCAAAGAAGCTTATCCGCTATAATTAATATTAGATTTGCACACCATCAATTAAAAAAACTATTATGAAAAGAACTTTATCAGCAATCGCAATTTTCCTGTTTATTGGCTCATCATTCTACGGATGTAAAAAAGGAGAGAACGATCCTTTTATATCTCTACTATCAAGAGATGCAAGAATTACAGGAACATGGATACTTACAAAGGACGAGACAGAACTTATTACTTCTGGAGATGAAGGGTTTGTTGTATCGTATAATTTTGATGGAACTACCATGGTAGTGAAAGATCCTCTTGAAGGAAACGAGTCATATCCATTCGAGCATACATTGACTATAAGTGAGGGAGGGGAGTATAAATCTTTTTACAAGGAAGATTTGGACGTTACTGAGATGAAAGGTATGTGGTATTGGTTGAATAGCGATAAGAATAAAACGATGATTCAATTTACATCATCGTGGGATGATAATATTTACGTGATAGATAAACTAACGAACAAAGAGCTAGTTCTTACTTGGCACGATTCGGGTGATTATACCGGGCATTGGGAAGATGGATCCTTTAATTTTAAGGAGGTTGTATCCGTTACAGAAACCTATAAGAAGAAGGAGTAAAGAATGAAAAATTTAAAAAAGAGGCCATTCCAACTTGTGTTGAGATGGCCTTTATTTTTGCTTATATATTTGTTCTATCTAAACAACATACCCACTCTTAAAGAAAGCCGATTGTAATAGTTATATACAGTAGAAATGCTCTGTTCTCGCCAGTTTAAATACTTGCTCTTCGTTTCTTGATATCTATAGCCAACAGAGGCAGTGATCCCAAAATTATTTCGATAGTATTTTTTAATTCCAAACTCAGCCTCAAACATTATTCCTCCATACTTTGATTTAACATCATCTAAAACAATATCATTACTAGCCGGAATCACATAGCCAACTTGAGTGCCAATATATGGAGTGAAATTTCCTTTTACAAAAGAGAAGACACCTTGGCCATAAAATGGATAATAGGCTCCTTCAAATGCATCTAAACCAATACCAGCTCCAGCAGCCCATCGCTCGTTAAATTGATATCCTTGGGTTATGTGAAAGGCAAACGATTTAATTCCACTGCCCCATCGATCTGTGCCGTGCATGGGGGAGAGCGTCCAGTGGTTATAATGCCCAGTTTTCTTAGCCGTAAAAATTTTATCGGGCTTCGGAAGAGCATTCTCTTTTGTTATTGAATCAACTTTTGAAATAGAATAAACCCATTGGTTGCCTGCAGATAGAATATTTGCACGGTGAGTAATGTTTGTATCCAATAAAGCGCCCCTGATAACAGATCCATTTTTAAGATAGATAACGTCTTGTTTTTGCCCATAAAGGATATTTATACCGAATAGTAGAGCGCTTATTAGAGTAATTGAAATGGTTTTCATGATTGGCTTATTTAAGGTTTATATGGCTGAGGAGGTTAACATTTTCTTTATCGGAATAGTCGTATTGATATAATCCATCTTCCGCAATAGTCATGAGAACATCATTAAATGGTATGACGTCTATACCATGTACATCTTCAAAAGTGTAGAGGAGATTGC
>JABSPR010000022.1 GCA_013214975.1 Flavobacteriales bacterium | reverse complement strand
TATTAGTGAGTAGTTGAAATCGATCTGCTTGATCCCTATCGTTTACAATCTCTATGGCTTTTGATTTTGCAAGCTCTAGCAAGGTTCTATCCTGATATTTGCTTTGCATACTGAAAGAGTTGTCGATATAGATGTTTACCAAGTTTGAAAAACTAGGTGCTACCTCAGTATTGTTTTCGGCAAAGAATGGTTGGGCAAACGCAAAGACAAGTGCGCAGATTGCTAATATCCTGGAGAGTAATACTAGTAGGTGCTTTAAGTTGTTTTGCTTCTTGCTTTTCTGCTTTACGTCAATTAAAAACTTAACGTTTGTAAAGAGAACTCGCTTGGTTTTTTGGAAATTGAAAAGATGAATTAGGATCGGTATTGCGATCGAAGCTAGCGCTAATAAAAATAGTGGATACGCGAAATTCATTAAAGGTCAAAATTAAGGTATGAAGCCACCATCTCCAAAGTATTTAGGATAAGATAACGTTAGGGTGAAAAGTATTATTATGTGGAATTCCTTCTATGAAATATGACCGTCTGCAATAGTGATTTTTCGATCCGCGGAATTTGCAAGTTCTTCGTTGTGTGTAACAATTACGAACGTTTGCTTTAATTTGTCTCTTAACGAAAAGAGTAATTTGTGTAATTCAGCCGCTGCTTTAGAATCAAGATTTCCCGATGGCTCATCTGCCAATATTATTTTAGGATCGTTAATTAAGGCCCTTGCAATAGCAACACGTTGTTGTTCTCCACCCGAGAGTTGATTCGGTTTGTGTTCGGCTCTTTCTGAAAGGTTTAAAAGAGTAAGTAATTCCATTGCTTTAGCTCTTACTTCTTTTTCATCTCGCTTTGCGATAAAACCAGGAATGCAAACGTTCTCCAATGCAGAGAATTCGGGAAGTAAGTGATGAAACTGGAAAATAAAACCAATATTCTTATTTCTATATTCGGCTAGCTTTCTACTATCAAGTTTTGCTATTTCAGTTCCGTTTATTGTAAGTGTGCCTTGTGTTTGATGATCGAGCGTTCCGATTATATGTAGTAAGGTAGATTTACCAGCTCCCGACGGACCAACAATCGCTACGATTTCTGCTTCCTCAATTTTAAATGAGAGCCCTTTTAAAACGTGTAGGTCTTTGTAAGACTTATGTATATCAATCGCTTCAATCATAGCGGCAAGTATAGAACATTTTAGTGGATATTGACGTATGGTTTATTCAGAGAAAAGTTGCTTTTGTTATGTGAACGAATGCCTTACTTTTATCGAACTAATATAATAGATAATGAATTTACACGAATACCAAGGAAAAGAAATATTAAAGAGCTTCGGAGTTGCGGTACCAGAAAGTATTGTAGTGGATACACCAGGAAAAGCTTTAGAAGCTGCTAAGGAGTTGCAGAAGTCTACTGGTTCCGAAAGTTGGGCAATTAAAGCGCAAATTCACGCAGGTGGACGGGGTAAAGGTGGTGGTGTTAAGATTGCAAAATCATTTGATGATGTTACTGAAATGGCTGATCAAATTATAGGGATGCAATTGGTTACACCTCAAACTGATACAAAAGGCAAGCTGGTTAAAAAGATTTTAGTTGAGCAAAGTATCTTTTATCCAGGTGAGAGTGAAATACAAGAATTTTACATGAGTGTTTTGCTTAACAGACAAACCGGGCGAAATACTATTATGTATTCTACCGAAGGTGGGATGGATATTGAAAAGGTAGCCGAAGAAACCCCTCACTTAATTCATAATGAAGAAATTGATCCTTCTGTTGGTATTCAAGGGTTTCAGTGTAGAAAGATCGCTTTTAACTTAGGCTTATCGGGGAATGCTTTTAAGGAAATGACAAGATTTGTTGCCGCACTTTATAAAGCTTACGATAGTATAGACGCTGCATTATTTGAGATTAATCCAGTCTTTAAGACTTCTGATAATAAAATATTTGCTGCGGATGCTAAAGTAGAATTGGATGATAACGCATTGTATCGCCATAAAGATTATGCAGAATTAAGAGACAAATCGCAAGAGGATCCTACCGAGGTTGAAGCTGCAGACAACGATTTAAACTTCGTGAAGTTAGATGGCAATGTAGGTTGTATGGTTAATGGTGCTGGCTTAGCAATGGCTACAATGGATATTATTAAACTATCGGGAGGCGAACCAGCTAATTTCTTAGATGTTGGAGGTACTGCAGATGCAAAGCGAGTTGAACAAGCTTTCCGAATCATCTTAAAAGATGATAGTGTAAAGGCAATTCTTGTGAATATATTTGGTGGTATTGTTAGATGCGATAGAGTGGCACAGGGAGTCGTAGATGCTTATAATAATATCGGGAATATTAGTGTTCCAATTATTGTAAGGTTGCAAGGAACCAACGCCGTAGAAGCAAAGAAGATAATCGACAACTCTGGCTTAAAGGTGATTTCTGCAATCTTGTTGCAAGATGCTGCAGATAGAGTGGCTGAAGTATTGGCTTAAACTAAAACTTCTTTGTTACGTTAATCCCAACGTTAAAATATTGCGTTTTCTTGCTCGCAGTATTCGTATTATCTGGTAGTAAATGCTGCACATCAAATTTGTAGTCTACGAAGTTGTAGTTAAAGAATATCCCAATCTCCGTTTTGTTATCAATGAGATAATTGAGATTTGATCCTATTCCTAAAAGTCTTCCGTCTGATTTGTAAATAGAGGAATAATTACCATCTCTGGTACTGCGATGTTTGAAATTTATAAATGCATAGCCCGCCTTGATGTAATTAAAGATGATGTACTTCTCTTTTAGTTTTTGTTCGTTTCCTAAAACTAAGCCTCCCGCAGTTATCCGGCTTTTTGTAATCTGCATTGCTTGGGGTAATGAACTCACGTTATCTGTGAATACATTATACTCGTAAAAACCACCTGCTGTAAGAAATTTAAAGACTTCTAGCTCTGCCGTTAATCCAATACTAGTTTGGCCCTCAAAACCATTCTTATATTCTTTGTCGACCGTAATGCTGGGGATTCCGAAACTTAATTTTACTGCGACTTTCTTTTGGGCATAAATTACTTCTGGCCCAATAATAGACGCAAAAAGTAAAATGATGAAAAATATTATTAATCTCATGACCGTTATTATTCGTAGGCTAAATTTAAATATATAGTATTAATGGATATCAGTATTAATTAACTTTATCGCATGCAAATTATTGCCAATTTTCTTTCTTTTCGAAATGTAACCCTGTTTTTTTTTATTCTGGTTACTTCTGCAATGAGTGTTGTGGGACAAGATGATGATATTGAGATTGAACGAAGTAGACAAACTAAGGGTACGCTAGTACGTGCATTAATACAAGATGGGGATACTATTCCTTTTATGTATTTAGAGCCTTTACGGGTTAAGGGGCGAAGGAAATTTAAATCGAGAAGAGCAAAGGCAAAGTATTATAAATTAGTGAGAGATGTAAAGAAGGCATACCCTTATGCTAAACTAGCAGCCAATTTGTTGGAGAAATACAATACCGAACTAGAAGCGATAGAATCAGAAAGTAAGCAGAGTAAATTCTTAAAGGAAGTTGAAAAGGAGTTGAAGGAAGAATTTATGTCGGAGTTGAAAAACCTTACAATAACCCAAGGACGTATTCTTTTAAAATTGGTAGATAGAGAAACAGGTGACACATCTTACATTTTATTGAAAGAGTTAAGAAGTTCGTTCTCCGCCGTATTTTGGCAAACTCTTGCAAGNTTATTTGGTAATAATTTAAAGACGACTTATGATCCTAATGGAAAGGATAAGGATATTGAGAGTATCGTTAAAATGATAGAGGCCAAAGAAGCAGCAGCAGCAGCAGTTAAGGTGGTAGAGTAATTACTTACCTCCCGCTTTTAAGACCGTTAGTACAGTGTAAATCATGATTTTNAAATCTACTGCCAAAGTCATGTTCTCAATGTAAATGATATCGTATCGTAGTCTTAAAATCATTTCATCCACATTTTCGGCATAGCCATATTTAACCTGTCCCCAAGAGGTAATTCCAGGTAATACTTTATGCAAATGTCTGTAGTGAGGAGCTTTTTTCACAATTTGGTTAATGAAGTGCTCTCTCTCTGGTCTTGGTCCAACGAGACTCATATTACCAATAACTACGTTAAAAAATTGAGGGATTTCATCTAGTCTAGTTTTTCGCATCAACTTGCCGAATCGTGTAATTCTATCATCGTTATCCGAGGAGAGTGTAGGACCCTTAGCTTCCGCATTCATTACCATAGATCTAAACTTATATATGTTGAATGGCTTGCCATTCTTTCCAATCCTTTCATGCGAGTAGAATACAGGGCCTTTCGAATCGAACTTAATAATTATTGCGATTAGCAGGTAAATTGGACTACAGAATAGGAGTACGAAAAGAGATACTAAGAAATCGATAATTTGTTTGAGGTTCTTTTGATATACCGGCATTAAGGTGTTCGAAACTTCAATAAGTGGAGTGCCAAATATTGAATTCATTTTAACGGTACCAGTTAAAATGTCGTGCATGTCGGGGGTGATTTTGATAATTACATTATTGCTAGAAACGATGCTTATTATTTCTCTAATAGCTTTGTGTTCCGATGATTCTATTGCAATTATAACTTCCTCTATATTGTATTTTTCGATGAAATGATTGACGTCTTTATATTCTCCTAAATGAGGCAAGTGTTTTTCTAGAGCATATTCTTCACGATCGTACACCCTTAAAAAACCGATAAGAACATTTCCCATAGAATCTTTAAGTCCTTCTAGATCATTGTAAAGTTTTGTGGCTTTGCCATTTCCTCCAATAATTAGCGTATTGAAACCAAATTCACGGCGATGTATTTTGTGCGCCAAAATGGTTGAATTAATAAATCGAGGAATAAAGGTTAGCGTTAGATGTAAGGAGAAAAGCGTAAGGAAAGAGGTGTAATATGCTTCGTATCCAGTAATCTCATCATCGAGAATTAGAACAAAGAATAAACAAATGGAACCTATAAAAGTTAAGGAGATGGTTTGTCCGAGTTCTTTAAGTCTTGATTTTCTTAACGGATTTAGATATGTGCCCGAAATACTATAGAGTGCAATCCAAAAGAGGGGGATAACAATAATGCCGTAATAGAAATTCTCATTTAGTTCAAATGGAATTTGATACCCATACTTAAGTGGTTCGAGATAAATTTTTCGAAAAACGAAAAATGAACCCCAACTAATTGATGCTGCGATGAAATCGAAGAAAATTTGTTTTGCTATTTGATTTGATTTGTTCAACTCTATTGATATATCACTTTAATGTTGTCGAAGTAATAATCGGAATGTACAAGTCCTAAATTATTCTCGGCTTCGAAATATAGGTTGAATTTTTCAGCATTGGGAAAAGCAGCTATTTCTGAGGTGAGATTTAAATAAATTTTGTTCCATTCATCTTTAGGCTTTAAACTTATTAAATGAGATTTTGCCACTTGTGGAGGATTTGCATTGTTAGAGGAGTAAAATCCAACTTCTAAGATTTGGTCCACTTTGTAATCAAATTCAAGGTAAATGGTTGTGGTATTGTCCGGAAATTCAAAGTCTGAAGCTGCAGTCATCTCAAACTTATAATCTATTGTATCTACAGAAAAAGCTCCACATGCATTTCCTTCAAAAGCAATATCTGAATCAATAAGTCGTACAGAGGATGAATCTCCTTTATTCTTTTCAATAAACATACTGGCTGGAGATTCAAAATCCTCTAGGATTAAAAAATTTATGTCTTTGTAGTACGTTACCACTGGTTCGATCGTAGTAATTTCTCCTCTCATTAACGATATCGAAGAAGTGTCTAAATATGAATCGTGAAAAGGATAAGAGATTCTATCGGTAGTAAGCCCATTTCGTTTAATCCCACCTCTAATGTCAATTCGGTGTACGCCATCATGATCTACCGGTAGGGTAACTGGTAATTCGAAAACACCTATGAGCTGGTAATCTATCAGTATCCATGCATCCACAATGTTATCTGAACCGGAGCCTTCGTTATAGTAATCCGTACTTACTGTAATGTCTTCAATATGAATATAGGAGGGAACATTTACTTTAAGCTTGTCTTTAGAACATCCTAAAGCGAACAGTAATAACGGAAGTAAAAACAGACCGAACAAATTAGTGTTACTCATGTTTATAATAGCTGGTAAGTTGCAACGCTTAATTCTCTTGATTGTTATTTTCTTCTATTTCGAAATCAGGAGATTTTTTTATTAGTTCAATAATTGTAGTTGCAACGTCAAGTGCAGCGTAACCGTCATCGATTGTTACCAAAGGTTCTGTGTCGTTTTTTATTGCATCCAAAAAGTCTTCCAGCTCATCCTTAATCGCGTTCGTGTTTTTAATCTTTGGACTGTTGAAGTTTATTTGCTTCTCCTCTCTATTTTTACCTACTTCAATTTTCATTGAAAGTGGATTAAAGTTATTGTCAGGCTCGCTCATACTAACAACACTTGCCTTTTTTTTGAGAAAATCGACAGAAATGTAAGCATCTCGTTGAAAGAATCTTGTTTTACGCATGTTCTTTAATGACATTCTGCTGGCTGTTAGATTTGCTACACAACCATTAGCGAATTCGATTCTAGCATTCGTAATATCTGGAGTTTCGCTAATTACGGCCACACCACTTGCACTTATTCGTTTTATATTGGATTTAACGATGCTCAGAATAATGTCGATATCGTGTATCATTAAATCAAGTACAACAGAAACATCTGTACCTCGAGGGTTAAATTTTGCTAAGCGATGAGCCTCAATAAACATTGGCTCGGAACAAAATGGTTTAGCCGCAATAAAGGCAGGATTGTATCTTTCCACATGTCCAATTTGAACTTTAACATTTGCCTCGCTTGTTAGATCTATTAATTCTTTGGCTTCTTGAACTGTATTGGTAATAGGCTTTTCAATAAAACAATGTTTAGATGCTCGTAAGGCTTTCACTGCACAGTCATAATGAGATAGAGTAGGAGTAACAATATCTATTATATCAGACGCAGCAATTAATTCATCGACAGAGTCGAATGCTTTGAGCTTAAACTTCTTGGCAGCAGCTTTGCTTTTCTCCTCATCTGGATCGTAAAACCCGATAACGTTATATTCTTTAATCTCTTTTAAAAGCTTCAAGTGAATCTGTCCGAGATGGCCTGCTCCGAGAACTCCAATGTTATACATAGTGCGTAGTTTTTTACAAAGAAAATATTTTTTACAAGGCATAGCAATAATAATGGAAGCAATTCTTATAATTCCAGAAATCGATTGTGTAGCTTTGTGAAAAATAGATTTCAAAGTTGGATACATTTAAGCATAAAGGGCTTCGGAAGCAGCTAGTAGAGGAGATTAGAGAAAAGGGAATTACTTCGGAAGCAGTTCTGGAAGCTATTAATAATGTGCCAAGACATCAGTTTCTAGATAACGTGTTTATCAACTTCGCATACGAAGACAAAGCTTTCCCAATTGGAGAAGGACAAACCATTTCACATCCATATACCGTAGCTTTTCAATCTCAACTATTGAATGTAAAGAGAGGCGATAAGATTTTGGAAATAGGAACGGGATCGGGCTATCAAACATGCGTATTGCTTCAGTTAGGTGCTAAAGTGTTTACCATAGAACGACAAAAGGCTTTATTTACTAAGACAAAGGGATTGCTCGCCAATATGGGCCAAAAGGCTAAATGCTTTTATGGCGATGGTTATAAAGGACTTCCAGCTTTTGCACCGTTCGATAAAATATTGGTTACAGCCGGTGCACCTTATGTTCCAGAAGATTTGAAAGACCAAGTAAAAATTGGCGGAATGCTTGTTGTTCCTGTTGGAGGAGATGATTCGCAAAAGATGATATCCCTTATTAAGATTGACGAAAATAATTTTGAAGAAGTAGAACATGGAGATTTTAAATTTGTTCCATTCTTGAAAGAAAAAGTCTGATTTCAACTATTATTTACAATTCTATAAGGGGCAATTAATTGTATATTTATGCCGTTAGCGGGAATAGTATTCTCAATTAATCAAATATGAAATTTATGAAGACAAGCATTATCAAATTAGGACTTCTTCTTTTTATAGGATCAAGTTTATTTTCTTCTTGCGAGAAGAGTAATATTACTAGAAATAGAAGGATAGAGGGTGAATGGACACTTCAGTCTAGAAATGAATCTACACGAGTTAATTATGTAAAATCTACTGTTAATAGTGTAAATGGAGATTCCTCTGAAGATACTTTTGAAAGCGTGGATTCATCTATTTACTCTGAAGGAGTCGTTATTAATTTTAATAATGAACAATTAGTTGAAACAGCATCATTTAAAGAAGTAGATGATTTTGTTGTTTGTGATTGGTTTGCAGAGAATAGTGAAAAAACAGAGCATGATAATTATGCATATAAGAAACAGTTTACTGCAGTTATGACCATTTTTGATGATGGAACCTATGAGTTGGTAACAACTACCAAAAGAACTCAGATGATTCATGATTATGATGATTGGCAGGGAGAGGACAGGATTACTATTAACTACGATGATGAAATAGAAGAATGGGATACACATACGGAAACTGGATATTGGATATGGATGGGTGGAAAAGGTAAAACCGATATTATATCTGCTGGGGATTTATTTTATGGCACAATTACAGAATTAGAAAAGGATAAGTTGAAGTTGGAAATGGTTACAACTAATCCGAGTGATATAACCATAATTACCGACGGTTTATTTCACAAACAAGAAAATGGTGATTGTAGTACTAAACAAGAAGGCTTCTCTACAGAAACTACAAACACAACGATTAGTGGCACAACGGTTTTTTCTACTTGGAAGAAAACGGATAAGAAAGCTGGGAAGGCTAGTTAATCAGTCGATAATGAAAGTGAAAAAGGCCTCTAGTAATAGGGGCCTTTTTTATGCTTTGTTATCAAGTGGATTAATGTTCCTTTTTAAGACGATCCATTTCTCGTTTGTCGTCTTTGGCTTTGAGGTCTTGTCGTTTGTCGAATACGTTTTTACCTCTTCCAAGAGCAATCTCCATTTTGGCTAAGCCGTTTTTGTTTATAAAAAGTCTTACAGGTATAATTGTAAACCCCTTTGTTCTAACCTTTCCACTTAACTTCTTAAGCTCTATTCTATTTAGTAGTAGTGTTCGATCTCTTTTGGGCTCATGGTTATTATATGTAGCCTGTTTGTACTCTGAGATGTGCATGTTACGAATAACTAGTTCGTTGCCAACGAAAGTGCAGTATGCTTCTTTTATACTCGCTTTATTATTACGAATCGACTTTATTTCTGAGCCCAATAATTGAATTCCGGCGACTATATTGTCGCTCAGTTCGAATAGAAAATTAGCCTTTTTGTTCTTTATGTTTATTGCATCGCTCATCGCGATTCAAATTTAGGTCTTTTATTAACCCAGAGCAACGTCTAATACCATCATAACTACAAAACCGAAAATGAGGCCTATAGAGGCGGTGTCTGCATATTTGTCGCGTTGCGTTTCCGGTATCACTTCTTCAACAACTACAAAGATCATTGCGCCAGCTGCGAAAGCCAAAGCGTAAGGTAATATAGGTTCGAATGTAAGTACTGCCCAAGCACCTATAACCGCAGCAATAGGTTCTACAATGGCTGATAACTGACCATACCAAAAGCTTTTAAATCTACTTACGCCTTGCCTTCTTAATGGCATAGATACCGCCAGACCTTCAGGGAAGTTCTGAATTCCAATTCCGATTGCTAGCGCAATTGCTCCACCAAGAGTTGCACCATCAAACCCTGCAGCCACACCACCAAATAATACTCCTACCGCTAATCCTTCTGGGATGTTGTGAATGGTTATTGCGAGAACAAGTAAGGTTGTTCTATGCCAAGAAGACTTAGGGCCCTCGGCTTCACTACGCTTAAAGTTGATATGGAGGTGGGGGAGAATTTTATCTAAGATAAATAAGAAGATAGCCCCGGCGCTAAAGCCTATCGCTGCGGGTATCCATTCCATTCCTGGGTCAAATCGGCTTTCCGACATTTCTATACAAGGCGCTAGTAAAGACCAAAAACTGGCAGCTATCATTACTCCGCCTGTAAATCCCAAAGCGCCGTCTAAAAGCTGACGATGCATAGTTTTGAAAAAGAATACTAGTGAAGCTCCAGCAGCTGTTAATCCCCATGTAAATAACCCTGCAATTAGTGCTTGCATTATCGGGCTTTCGAAACTTTCAATGAAAACTTTAAATTCTTCAATCATTTGTTTTGATATTTAGGTTGTTAGAAACGTATTTTGAAAGTGTTGTTTTTTGTGATCCATTCACTTTAACTATAATGGAATCGTCAAATTCATAGAGATCCTCTACAGTAATTGAACTGCCTAGTTTTAACTTGTTCTCCTCCATGAATCCGAGAAAAGATTTTGATGAGTCTAGTACTCCTGTAATGATTCCTTGATCTCCCTTAAGAAGGTCGGATAATCGTACATCTCGTGTTTTATGCATCTTCCCATTAATATCTGGTATGGGATCCCCATGAGGATCGCTCTTTGGAAAGCCTAAAAATTTATCGAGTTTATTTGTGAGTTTATCAGAAGATACGTGCTCAAGTTGCTCGGCTATCTCGTGTATTTCGTCCCATTGAAAGTTCAATTTATTTACCAAGAAGCTTTCCCATAACCTATGCTTTCTAATAATATTCAAAGCAATGGTTTCGCCTTTAGGTGTTAAGCTAACACCTTGGTATTTAATATGGTTAGCTAACTCTTTTTGCGCCAGCTTCTTAACCATATCGGTAACAGAAGAAGCCTTGGTCTCCATGGACTTAGCCAATGAGTTAGTAGAAACTCCATCCGTTTCAATAGCGCTAAGCTTATATATAGCTTTTAAGTAATCTTCTACGGTTTGCGTATTCTGCATGCCTTTAATTTTAACCAAAGATAAATATTTTTAGAAAATGTTTAAAATAATTTTTAGGCTTGTCTAAAAAATATATTTTTGTGACATGATAAAAACGAGATTGTGTTTCTTTTTGGGTGTGGTAATCGCTACCTCATTTTCAAGTTGTTCCAAGATGGTTCCGGAAGCACCAAATAGTAATGAGATGATAGCGGAGCCGTTAGAAGGGCTAAACAACGCACAAATGATGTCTCATTTAGTAGGTGATGCGCAATTTGCACATGTGTTTTCTGAAGAAGAAGGACTAGGACCAGTGTATGTTCAAGCGTCATGTGAAGGCTGTCATGTTGGAGATGGGAAAGGGCATTTTTCTTCAATTGTTGTGCGATTCGGAAGATGGGATAATGGTCGTTTTGACTATTTAGATTCATTAGGAGGACCACAACTACAAGGTAAATCGGTAATGAATTATTTGGAAGAATCTATTCCTAGCGCTGCAACAGTGAGTTCATTCAGGGTACCGCCAATTATAGCAGGTTTGGGTTTCTTATCATCCGTACATGATACTACTCTTCTGCGATTTGCCGACCCTTATGATGCCAATGGTGATGGGATATCTGGAAGACCTAATTATGTGAGTCCAAAGGAAGCATTTGTTTTGGAAAGCCACCATGTAGATAGCAATGGCTATTATATTGGAAGGTTTGGGAAGAAAGCAAGTAAGATTACACTTAAAGAACAAATTGTATTTGCTCTAAAAGAGGATATAGGAATTACTTCTGATTTTGATTTACAGGATCCATTCAATATTGAGGTTGGCTATAATACTGGAGAT
>JABSPR010000021.1 GCA_013214975.1 Flavobacteriales bacterium | reverse complement strand
GTAAATGATCATATTCTAACAAGCGATGATCTCGTGATATCTAACGCCTCATGTACAACAAACTGTGCAGCCCCTATGGTTAAGGTAGTAGATGATATGTGGGGCATTGAAAAAGGATATATCACAACTATTCATTCGTATACTGGTGATCAGAAGCTCCACGATACGCCTCATAATGATTTAAGAAGAGCAAGAGCGGCTGCGACTTCAATAATTCCAACTACAACTGGAGCGGCAAAGGCTGTTACAAAAGTATTTCCTCATTTAGAAGATAAGTTGGGTGGATGTGGTATTCGAGTTCCTGTTCCAAATGGCTCTTTAACTGATATTACATGTATTGTAAATGGAACTCCATCGTTAGAGGAGGTTAATGACGCTTTTAAGGCGGCATCCGAAAGTGTTTTAAAAGGAATCTTAGAATATATAGACGAACCTGTTGTTTCGATCGACATGGTAGGCAATAGCCATTCATGTATTTTTGATTCTCAACTCACATCCGTAATAGGAAATATGGTGAAAATTGTTGGGTGGTATGATAACGAAATAGGGTACTCTAGTCGCCTCTCAGAACTTATTCTTAAGATATCTACTTAATAAGACTTTAGTGTTACATCTTTGCCATCGAATTCGGCGTAAGTGAGATGACTGATCCAGTCGCCCAGATTAATATATTTTGAGTTTTCCTTTAGATCAAGTTCGAAAGGGATATGTCTATGTCCATAGATGAAGTAATCGAAATGCTCTTTTTTCAAAACTGCTTTTGAATGTTGTATCAGCCATTCTTTGTCTTCTCCGAGGAAATCCTTTAAAGTAGTAGGGTTCGTTGCCCTGCTGCTTCCAGACCATGCCTGAGCAAGTCCTATGCCAATGCTAGGCGGGATAATTGCAAACAACCATTGGCATAATGGATTTCTGAATATTTTTTTAAGAAACTTATATTTGTAATCTTTTGGACCCAGACCATCGCCATGAGCTAAATAGAACCTTTTGCCATTCAAATCTATACTTATTGGATTGCGGAATATATTTAGCCCTAACTCGTATTTGAAATAGTCGAAACACCACATATCGTGATTCCCAATAAAGAAATTTATTTCAATTCCGGCATCGGTTAGTTCGGCTATCTTGCCTAATAATCGAGTAAACCCTTTAGGTATAACATATTTATATTCGAACCAGAAATCGAAGAGGTCGCCCATTAAATAGATTGCCTCGGCATCTTTACGAATATCTTCTAGCCAGGCAACAATTTTTTTTTCACGGATTAGGCTCTCTGTATGACTAGGTATTCCAAGATGGAAGTCTGACGCAAAATATATTTTTTTAGGTGTGTCGCTTTGTTCCAATACAAATGAATTAGCTGAGTACTTCGCTTAGTTTTTGTGCTAGTTGTGCTCCCCTTAAATTTTTGGCAATAATTTTACCTTCTCTATCTAAAAGTACCATAAATGGAATGCCAGTAAACCCATATGTTTTAACGACACTGGTATTCCATGCAGCTAATTCGCTTACATGAATCCAATTCAATTGATCTTGTTGGATTGCTCTTATCCAAGAATCTTTGTTTTTATCTAGTGAAACGCTATAAATTTCTAAGCCTTTAGGTTTATATTCATTGTAAAGTCTAACAAGGTTAGGGCTCTCCATTCTGCAGGGTCTGCACCAAGATGCCCAGAAATCTACCAATACCACTTTGCCTTTTAATGAAGACAAACTTATAATGTTTCCCATTGGATCCGTCATTTTAATTTCTGGAGGGGTTGAACCTACAGCTACTCTATTTAGGTTCGCTATTTTATTAATAAAGTCTTGCGCAATCGGTGAATTTGGAAAATTTGCACGTGCACTTTCTTCAACTTTTTTAAAGTAGTCCATGTTCTTTTTAGGGTCCAAACTCTCTATTACACTTAGTATAACGAATTCATTAATATTATCATCGATGAATTTTTTGCTTTGTTCTAATTGGTTTTGGGCGTGTTCATTGAAACGTTTTTGGAGACTCATAATCTGATTTGCATCTCTGGTCGTTTGCATAATCACATTATGGGCTTGCTTAATAGAGTCTGTTGTCGCCAAGTTTTTCTGAAATGCCATTACGAATTCTTTATACAAGATTGAGTTTTTGGAGCCTTCGATTTTGTAATCTTTACTGATTGTTTTTAAGTCACCGTTTACAGTGATATTATCTTCCTTGTCGATAATTAAAATGATTTGATGTGTTTGTCCGATTCGAATTCGATAATAACCGATGCTTTCTACCGGAAATTTAAAAGAGAACTCGCCACTGTCGTCTAATACAGCTGTTCGGACAGTTTGAAAGCCTTGGGTACTTGCTTTTTCTAGATACATGGATTCCCCATTTGCACTCGAAAATGTTCCCCGCACGGTGTAATCTGCTTCACTCTCACAACCTACTGAAAAGGCAATAATTGTTAGAAGACAAAAAAGTTGAAACGCTCTCATTTTAATTGTTTGAATTAGAAACAAAGTTACTTAATTGTTTTATGAACTCTCCATCTTCGTTATTATGAAAATGAATGGAAATAGGTATATAATGAATGTTCATCTTAGTTATAATTTTTCTGTATAATCGTGCCAAATCTTTTTCTGTAGTAAGTATTATTTTCTTATCGGACTTTATATCATTGTAATCGTTCATAACGGATGATATATTATTTGTCGTAAAATCATGATGATCTGGAAAGCTTCGATGGATAACTGATTGCGCTCGTTCCTTAATGTATTTTAGAAGAGGAGTGGCGTTTGCTATTCCTGTAAATAAAACGATGTCGTAATCTTCGATGTTGCTTAGCACATTTTCGCTCACTGCAGATAAAATGGATTGATACTTAATCGAAGTAAAGAAAAGAGATTGATATTGGTTTAATTTAAGATTCGTTCGAATTGTATTTTGTTCTTCTTTAGATAAGTCTTCTGGGCATTTAGAAATGATAATAGACTGTGCTCTTCTTGCTTGGGAGGGAGATTCACGCATAGTTCCCATGGGGGCTATAAAGTTTGGTTGCGTAACTTCTGAGTATTCTCGTAGCAGGATTGAATAACCAGGTTTAACTTTCCTATGTTGAAATCCGTCATCTAGAATAATGCAACCTAAGTTGTTTATAGTTAAAGATAATTGCTCAATTCCATTTCTTCTATCAGTATCTACGGCAACAATAAGTTCTTTATTTGTATTGATATATTGTTTTGCTTCATCACCACTTTCTTTAAATGGAGTTTGATTGGTAACCTGCATATAGCCTTTTGATTCCCTTTTGTACCCTCTGAGAAGAACAGCAATTGTAATTTTTTCTTGAAGGGCTTTTGCAACATGCATTACATGGGGTGTTTTGCCAGTTCCGCCATGTGTAAGATTGCCAATGCAGATAATAGGAAGGTCGTAGGAAGTAGAAGAAATAATATTTTTGTCGAAAAGAAAGTTTCTCGTACTAGTGATTATCCAATACAAAATGGCAAATGGTGCTAGAAGGAGCTTGGCTGGTGTCATTGAGAATAAAAGTACAAATTTAGATTGATGTGAAATTTTGGTAATATTGAAATATGATAATAAAAGACATAACGACGTTAATTGAAGATCTAGCGCCCTTGCATCTACAAGAAGATTACGATAATTGTGGTCTCAATATTGGCGATATCAATGCAGAAGTTAAAGGAGTATTAGTCTCTCTCGATTGTACAGAAGCGATTATCGAAGAAGCCATAGCTAAGGACTGCAATTTAGTTGTCGTTCATCATCCATTATTATTCGGTGATTTAAAGAATATCAATCCATCCAATTGGCTTGGCAGAACAGTTATTAAAGCCATAAGTAATAATGTTGCTGTTTATGCTTCGCACACATGTTTAGATAATGTGGTTGGAGGGGTTAATTCAAAAATATGTGAGAAAATAGGTTTAATCGATACGGAGTTTTTAATCGATAAAGAAGGAAATTATAACGCTGGTTCTGGAATGATCGGATACTTAAAAGAGGAAATGCTGTTTGTTGATTTTATGAATTTTATAAAAAAAGAATTTAGTGCAAATGGTATTCGGTATACACAGCCAGTAACGGATGTAGTGAAAAAAATTGCAGTCTGTGGAGGATCTGGGAGCTTTCTATTAGATAGTGCCATTAGCAAAAATGCGGATGTGTTTATTACTGGGGATTTTAAATATCATCAATTCTTTGATTCAAATAGTGAGATCGCGATCGCTGATATTGGTCATTATGAAAGTGAACAGTTCACAACAGAGGTGATTTATAGCTTAATTAAGAAAAAATTTCCTAAATTTGCCATCCATTTTTCCGGAATAAACACGAGTCCAATTAAATATTTGATTTAAAGATGTCAACGAAAACAATAGATAAAAAAGACGTATCAACTGAAGAGAAACTGAAAGCGTTACTCGATTTACAGACGATTGATAGTCAGATAGACAAAATTAGAACGATCAGAGGTGAGCTTCCTCTTGAAGTGCAGGATTTAGAAGATGCTGTTGAAGGATTAGAAACGAGATTGAATAATCAAACTTCTGCAGAAGAAGAGTTGAAAACTAAAATTTCGGATAAAGAGAATGCTATCAAGGATGCTCATGCTGATATTAAGAGATATGAAACCCAACAGAAGAAAGTTAGAAATAGCCGTGAGTTTGATTCAATAAATAAAGAGATTGAGTTTCAAACATTGGAAATTCAACTTGCTGAGAAAAAAATCAAAGAAATTAAATTTGAGATCGACTCTAGAGGAGAAGGTGTTGATGGTTCAAAAAAAGAGCTTAAAGAGCTTAGAGACGATCTAAAGGTTAAAAAAGGCGAGCTAGATGATATTGTTGCGGAAACGCAAAAAGATGAAGAATCTTTGGCTAAGAGATCAAAAAAAGCATCAAATATTATTGAAGACAGATTGTTAACTGCATACAGACGAATAAGAGGAAATGCTATTAATGGTTTAGCAGTTGTTACTATTCAAAGAGATTCGTGCGGTGGTTGTTTCAATAAGATTCCACCACAAAGAAGATTAGATATAAGAATGCACAAAAAAGTAATTGTATGTGAGCATTGCGGTAGAGTTCTTGTTGATGAATATATTAATGGAGGTGCTCCTGAAGTAGTTGTTGAAGAAAAGGTGCCTGCAAAAAAAGCGAAAGCCACTAAAGCTGCAAAAAAATAAGTTTTAAAAGATTTTTAAAAAAAAGGGGATAGTCAGATATGACTGTCCCCTTTTTTTTATGAATTAGAAATTCAGGCCTAGAGTAATTGTAGCCTTATGTTTGGTTGTATTTACGGTTGCTTTGCTGCTAACTTCGTTATATAGATAGTGGGTTTCTTTAGACTGTATGTTTGCATAGGCTACGTCGACGAAGTATGTTTCATCTCTCCAGCCCATTCCACCAGTATAAGTTATTGTACCCGAATTAAGATTATCTGGTTTGCCATAGTTCGCATAGCCGCCTCGAAGGGACAAGTTATTTATACGATATTCGCCTCCTAATCTAAAATTTACTGCTGTTTTGAGGTAGTCTTGTACATTGTTGTTCTCTTCTATAAACGAGTAACTATCGGATTGAAGTATCCCAAGAGTGTAGTCTATATATTCAATATCAGCGCTCAATAGTCCCTGTTTGCCAAAAATTGTTGCCACACTACCGATGGCTTTAAAAGGTGTTATAATACTGTAATCAAATTCCCATAATTCGGAATCAACACTTGATGCGGATGAATATCCGTCATAATAGGTTTCAAAACTAACTTCAAAATCATCTTGTAGTTCTATCCTTGTTGGAGTGTGAAGGGCACCGCCTAACCTTAGCCAATCATTTGCCTTGTAGATTACTCCAATCTTTATATTTATGCCTTTTCCTCTGGTTTTTAAATCTTCTCCTTGTACAAAATAATTTACTTCGGAATTGAAGTTTTCGTCTGTTTCAGAATATTCAATTCGCGATCTGTAATTAACCACATTATATACCAAGGTCATCCCTAGAAATATTCTGTCGTTGTAGTTCCCGCCAATAGAAAATGCGTATTCAGCCATTTTTCCAGACGACATATTTGATTTGGTTTGAAGACCTTGGTCTATTCTATAGGGTTGGTAAAATGAATTATTGGTAGTATCAATTTCTAGTAGATACGTATTGTAAGCTCCAAGTGCCCCTGAGGATAAGCTGTTGATATTGTCGCTGCCTATGGAATTAGCTTCATTTTCGTATTGATCGATTAGTGAAGATCCATTGGTTGTGCCTTGGATTACATATTTGTTTCGAAATGAAGCAGTTCTATTTATACTGAATCCGAAATTAATCGACATCCACCTTCCTGTGTGCTCTCCATTATAAAAAATGGTACCTAGGTTTCCATGATTAAGACTTCCTATGCTTCTTTTGGTGGTGCTGCCATTGTACGAGGATGAATTATCAGATTGATAGTATCCAGGTGTAAAGGTGAATTCTGATTTTCTATAGATCGCAATACCAGCTGGGTTGTAACTTAAGGTAGATGCGTCTCCCCCTAGGGCTCCAAAGGCTCCTGCCATACTTGTGAATTTTGAAGTGCCACCAATTTCTTGTTGAGAATACCGCATTACATCAAACTCATTCTGGCCATGGGATTCAACATTTGCTAAACAAGCTCCGAATATTAAAAGGACTGTGATTTCTTTATTAACCATCCTGGTCTGTTATTATTGAATTCGTGTTCTTGCTGGTCTAGCAGAATTGCTCGGCCTGCTTGTTGCTCTAGGAGAATTATAAGTTGGTCTGCTTGCAGGTCTTGCCGCTGGCGCACTATTTCTTACTGGCGCCTTATAGCTATTATTCGACTTTGGTGCATATGTTCTTGTCGAAGGTTTTGGAGCGCTATAAGATGGCGTGCTATATNTTTTTNGTTGTGCCGTTTTTGGTTTACTTGTAGCTGGACGAGAATTTGAAGTTGATACCCTTGGTCTCGGAGTATTTACTTTAGGCGCAACGTTTCTGTTCTGCGTTGAATTTACTCTTGGTGCATTTGTACGAGGAGTAGATTTTGGTGTCGCCGTTCTACTATAAGTACTGCTATTTGTTCTTTGTCTAGTTGCAGGGTTTACATTCCGCTGACTGTTATGCGCTGCTGAAGTAGTTGATTTATGTGCAACATTACTTCTGCTCGTTCTAGCATTTGTAGGGCTGTTAGATTTTGAAACAGCTCTCGATGACTTAACCTGCGATGCGCTTGAAGAAGAAACTTTCTTAGCATATGGCGAAACGGATGCCCGTGCATTAGATACAGTGGAGCTTCTTGGTCCATAGTTTACTTTGGATGCATTATAGTTGCTCGTGCTATTGCCATAGTAGTTACTGGAATAACTGTCGTTCACACCATGGTTGTAACCGTGATTGTATCCATGGTTGTAGTTGTTGTGTCTATTATAGAATCCATTTCCATAGCCGTAGCCATAAGGGTTATATGAATAGCTATAGCTATGTCCGTACCCGTACCCATATCCGTAATTGTATGGTCTATTGTACGGTCCGTAACCGTAGCCAACGTTGTATCCATAATTCCATCCATATCTGCTATTCCAAGAGATGTTCCAACCTGAATTAGCGCATGGAGAGCCATAAGAATAGTAAGGATCATAGTAGTTACTAAAATGTAAGTAAGTGTTATTATATCGGTATGGATCATAGTTGTACCCATGAAACCTTCTCAATCTTCTTGAGTAACTAGAGTTGTAATCATTATCTGAGTAATAATTATTTGTGATGTAGGTGTCGCCATTCTCATCATACGTTTCTGTTGAAGCATATTCTTGATCGTAATCGGTGTTGTCGCTACCATAATAATACTCGTAATCGTTGTTGTCACTACTAGAATAGTAGATATCGTCGTAATGGTTTTGAGCGTTTACTGTTGGAATGCTAACTAAGGCATACATTACAATTAATATTTTTATAGTTGTTTTCATTTTTTGGTCCTCCTTATTCTTTAGTTTTGTTTTTATAGCGTTTGCCTGTGCAAACCAAATACCGTACCACAAATAATTTCGAATGGGTAATAAAGGGATAACTTCTAGAGAAAATTTTCCTCAATGGTATAACGATATCGTTGTAAAGGCTGACTTAGCAGAGAATTCAGACGTAAGAGGATGTATGATAATTAAACCATATGGCTATGCGATATGGGAGAAGATGCAAGCTATATTGGATAAAAAGTTCAAAGATACTGGGCATTCTAATGCTTATTTCCCCCTTTTAATCCCCAAATCTTATTTAAGTAAGGAGGCAAATCACGTGGAAGGCTTTGCAAAAGAGTGTGCTGTAGTAACACATTATCGATTAAAAACAGATTCGGAGAATGGTGGAGTTATAGTAGATCCAGAGGCCAAGTTAGAAGAAGAGCTTATTATTAGACCAACTTCGGAAACAATTATTTGGAATACGTTTAGGGGCTGGATTCAATCGTACCGCGATTTACCACTACTCATTAATCAATGGGCAAATGTTATGCGTTGGGAAATGCGAACTAGATTGTTTTTAAGAACTTCTGAATTTTTGTGGCAAGAAGGACATACAGCACATGCATTAGAATCGGAAGCTATAGCGGAAACAGAACAAATGCTAGATGTTTATGCTGATTTTGCAGAGAACTATATGGCCGTTCCTGTATTAAAAGGGATAAAGACACCTACGGAACGTTTTGCAGGCGCGGTGGAGACATATTGTATTGAAGGACTAATGCAAGATGGTAAAGCTTTGCAGATGGGAACATCTCATTTCTTGGGACAAAATTTTGCCAAAGCGTTTGATGTGAAATTTGCTACTAAAGAAGGTAAATTGGAACATGTTTGGGCTTCTTCTTGGGGAGTTTCAACAAGATTGATGGGAGCCTTAGTAATGGCACATTCGGACGATGATGGTTTGGTTTTACCTCCAGCATTAGCACCAATTCAAGTTGTAATTATTCCTATTTACAAAGGCGATGAAGAATTAGAAAAGTTAAGCGTTGTAGCGAACGAGATTAAATCTAAGCTTGAGGCGAAAGGAATTGATGTGAAATTCGATAATAGGGATACACATAAGCCTGGTTGGAAATTCGCCGAATACGAATTAAAAGGAGTTCCTGTTCGTCTGGCTATTGGTAAAAGAGATTTAGAAAATGGAACAATTGAAGTAGCGCGAAGAGATACCAAAGAGAAGACCACCATTGAGCGAGACCGAGTAGGTGACTACGTGGTATCATTACTAGACGAGATTCAAACTGGTTTATTCGAGCGGGCTAAACAATTTAGAGCAGATAATATTCGTGAAGTAGATACATTCGAAGAATTTAGGTCAATAATAAAAAACGAAGCAGGATTTGTATCTGCCCACTGGGACGGAACTGCAGAAACGGAGGCTAAAATAAAGGAACAAACCAAGGCTACAATACGTTGTATTCCATTGGAAGGAGAGGAGAAAGAAGGAGTCTGTGTTTTAACAGGTAATCCTTCAAGTAGGAGAGTGATTTTTGCAAAAGCATATTAAGCCATTATGAAAAAGCCAAAGACTGCAAGCGCGTTAATTTTAGATACCCTTAAGGAAAAGACATTAACGAAACTTACTGTTTATAGTAAGCTTGAGGATGTTTTTAAAGGGTTTAAGTCGCAGTTAGAGACAAGTGCAGAGGACTTGGGCAGTCGAGCGAATAAGATCGATGAAAAGTTAACCATAAAATATAAGGCGAAGGGGAGTTACGAGGCAGAGATTAAAATCGGTGGTGATATTATTGTTTTTCAAATGCATACCAATGCCTTTCTGTTCGATAAAGATCACCACATCTGGAATACTTCTTATGTAAAGGATGACCATTTGAGGTCTTATTGTGGAATTATAAATGTCTATAATTTCCTTGCGGACTCTTTTAAATATCAACGTCTAAACGATTCTGGTTACTTAGTTGCAAGAATTTTTGTAAATAAAGACGGGCATTACTTCGTTGAAGGTAAACGGCAAATGGGAATTCTGTTCAATGATTTCGTAAACAGTAAGATTAAGAAAAAAGATATTAAGGATATTGTAGAGTCTGCGATCCTTTATTGCATAAATTTCGACCTATATGTTCCTGATTATGATGAGGTAGAGGAGGTGAGTCTGAAGGACATAGTAGATTCTATATTCAAGATGAATTTGAAGACATCAAAAAGGCTAGGGTTTAAGATGAAAACAGATGGTAATATTAAATCTTAAAACCTTTGCCATTAAAGTTTTGGTGGATATAGAAAAGTTTTATATTTGCACTCCCTTGTAAAAAAGGGAATATAATGGTCCGTTCGTCTAGGGGTTAGGACGCCAGGTTTTCATCCTGGTAACAGGGGTTCGATTCCCCTACGGACTACTCAAAATACAAGCCTTGATACCACTGTGTATCAAGGCTTTTTTTATGACATAGCATAGAGGATTATCGAATCCTTTTTAAATAATATATAAGCAGTAGATTTGAAGGTATATAATAGAAGTAAACCATTTGTATGATTTATCGTTCGTTAAAAATAATTTATCGATTATGAATAGCAGATTTTATATCGTATTAATATTGCTAGTAAGTGTGTTTTTTGGGGCTTGTAAAAAGCAAACATCAGATGAAACTTATAATAAATATATAGTTGGTTCTTGGCGATATTCTTCAGGAGAATATTCAATTGGTCAGAGAGTGAAAATAGTGGAGTTTTCGGATAATGGTTATTATAGAAATTTAGAACATGACCGTGGTGATGATTTTTGGAATTCTGCTGATACGGTTGGACTAGATGTAGATAGTTGTGATTGTACTTATTCTACTTTCGAAGACAGTCTCGGTTATTATATAGAAAATGGTGATCTGTTTATTTATAATGACTACAGTGGGGAATTTGATAATCATGATATGGGTTCTTTAACCATAAGTAAGCTTGAAATGAGAGGCAAGACGTACAAAAGGCTTAATTAATTTGTATTAATACGACCAGCTTTCCGAGCTTCCCAATGAGCTTCTGCATGGCCCAAATAAAACATTAAAGCTTATGGTTTCTTTTTAGTGCTTCTTAGAAAAAGACGATGCTTGTGTTCTGCATTACTATAGCATGTTAATGAAGTGTTTTAGTTAAATTTGTTACCATAAACCATACCTCGGTAATATTCATGAGGCTCTCCTTTAGACCAATTATAGTTCAATGCAGTATGCTATGAAATTTTATAATTCTATAAAGAAGTTAATTCTTGTTTTCTCATTTCTATTTTTTGCAGGATCAATTTCTTATAGCCAAATAACCTTTGAAGGTTGTGCTGCAGAGATGTATGACGGTGGAGGCGTTGTAACGTTTGTCAATATTTTAAACGGTAGTACGAACGATGGAGGCACAATTCGTAATACCTATGTTTCTATGCCTATAGATGGTACTCAATTGTGTTTTTGTTTTGCTGGAGGCACTGGTACCGGAGATACTCGGGTAATTTGGGATTTGGTAGACAATAGATGGGAAATCGACATGTCGGATGATGGATTTACTTGGAATACGATTTATTACAATACCAATGCTTCCTATCCGGATCCTCCAAGTTTGACTTTAGGAACTTGGGTAGAAAATGTAGCTGCAACAAGTGGTAATTGTGGAGGAAATGCAACGATAGGTCTGTTGACAGGAGATGTGCAAAATACGACACTCCCTTGTATCCCTTCTAGTATTATCTCTGCTACGGTAATCTCTAGTAATGTATGCCCAAATACCTCCATAGATATCACGGCAAATGGTGCCTTTGCAGGCACTGGAGCTACGTTAACGTGGTTTGATGGAGCGGGAGGAACAGGTAATAATTTAGGTACAACTAATCCTTTAAATGTTACAACCTCTGCTTCTACCTCTACTACATATTATGCTCGTTTAGATGGTACCTGCGGTACGGTAGAGTCTTCGGTTGCTGTAAATGTATCAAGTGAGGTTTTTGTTAATACAACAGGATTCAACAATCCATCATGTTCTGGTGGCTTAGATGGAGCTATAAGTATTGCGTATAACGGTGGTTTATCTCCATATGCTGTAAACTGGGGTAGTGCTGTTAATGGGGAGACTTCAGGGGTTTATACTAAAATGGGTTTGAATGCGACAACTTTAGGCACCACATATACGGTAACTATTTTCGATGCTAATAATTGTTCAGCCTCAGTTTCTGAGACGTTATATAATCCGTCAATAATAAATCTGACCGGTTTTTCTGTTTCGAATCCTTCTTGTAATGGTGGGTCAGATGGCACTATTACCATCACAGCAAGTGGCGGAACAGGTGCTCTTTCTTATTCTAGTGATAATGGTATCTCATTTCAGACAAGTAGTACCCTTGGTGGCCTTGGAGCAAACCTAATTGATATCGTTGTAGAAGATGTTAATGGCTGTCAGACATCCACTAATTATCCATTATCTGATCCGAGCATGCTAGTTTTATCTAGTGCCACAGGAGTTAATCCTGTATGTAATAATGGAACAGGCTCTATTACTGTTTCTGTAAGTGGAGGTACAGGTGGTTACACTTATTCAAGCGATAATGGTGTTACCTTTCAAGGAAGTAATGTGATATCAGGTATAGGCGATGGTTCTTATAGTGTTGTAGTTGAGGACGCCACTGGATGCCAGAAGTCGACAAATGTTATTTTAACTGAACCTACTGCAGTCACTATTACCAATGTTTCTGCAATAAGTCCAAATTGTAATAATGGAACTAATGGTTCCATCAGTATTACTGCAAGCGGGGGAACCGGTTCTCTTTCTTATTCGATTGATAACGGCGTTACTTTTCAGGCAAGTTCTTCATTTCCTGGTTTGAGTGCTGCTTCTTATGATATTGTGGTGGAAGATGCTTCTGGATGTCAAGCAACTAGTAATACAGTATTAATTAATCCGACCTTGGTGAGTATTGATAATGTGGTTACTGCAGAACCTGCTTGTTATGGTGCTCTCACGGCTTCCATAGTTTTAACCGCAAGTGGTGGCACAGGAGCCCTTTCATACTCAATTGATAATGGAACTAGTTTTCAATTGGCAAGCACGTTTAATGGAATTGGATCAGCATCTTATAATATTGTGGTCGA
>JABSPR010000020.1 GCA_013214975.1 Flavobacteriales bacterium | reverse complement strand
AATGTCACCAGACAAAGTAAAGTCCCCACACAAATTGGCAGCATACACCCCGCCAGTATAACCGTCCCATGCCGGAGGAGTAATTGCTCCCTGAGTATAATTCCCACTAGCGTCTCCTGTAATTACTTTGATAACTTGTACCATACCAGAAGTACTAAAGTTAGACACATCTGCATCTACTAAAATATCATCCGCGCCAGGCATAGACAGAATCGTTCCGAACACATAAGCTCCTGCATTATTATAACCAGTAACAGCGCCATATCCCGCATCATTAGCTTCGTAGATATCAGCACCTTTCATCTGAATTATTAGCACCATTGTATCTACACCATAGTTCGCTCCTTCACCCGCCAAAAGTGAAATAGTCGATCCATTTATCGCAGTAACCTGACTGTATACATTTTGGGCTCTTGATGAATTACTAAATGTGATAACCGCAAATAACATTACAGTTAAAAATTTCATAACACTTCCGATAGATAATCTCATATTTTCAAATTCTGGTTCCTTTCAAATTTAATCCTTCTCCTTCCTATGTACTTTAATACACTTCAATTGTCTAAATATCCGAAATAACTCATTAAAAAATCACCAGTTTAAACTTTAAAACACCTTAAGCTAAGTAACATACGAAAACTACACACTGGCTATACCTTAAGAATGATTCAATAAATCCATCCAATAATTAATTATTCAAAAAAACAATAAATGATAGATTAATTAAATTCGGAATACCCCATGTCAGCTTGATTTCAGTTAATCGACTACTTATAACCTAAATATTCTCTTCTGAAACAAATTTATATCTATTCAGAATAAATAATTTCTTTCCTTTTTGGTGTTTACCTCTATTAAAAGTGTAATAACTATATATTAAAGATACCTTTCAACGAAATTTGAAGACTATCCACAAGTAATATGCTGGTAAACAAATCATATTTATATTTTTCAATATACATAAGCCTATGTATTTGTGGGATTACTAATAGTTACGGACAACCTACTATTCCTATTACAACTCCCGTTGATTACCCTAGTTTCCAGATTCAACATACAGGACAAACTGAAGAGGGATTTATTTTCTTAACTACCACATCAACCTCTGGTATCGAATACTCTATAATATTAGATAATTTGGGCAACACAATTTACTACAAGGAGCACCTTGGAAAGGATTTAAAAGTAATTCAAGATACTCTTCTTGGTTATGCCGAAAGCGACAAGTACTACCTGATGGATACCACCTACACTATAGTAGATTCAATAGAATGCGCTAAAGATCGGAACACAGATTACCATGACATATATTTCAAACAGAACGGAAACCCTCTATTACTTTGCTATGATTGGATAGCGGATGTTGACTTAACATATTTAGACCCGTCATTTACAGATCAAGGAGTGGTTAAAGATTATTATATCCAAGAGTTAGATATTGCTACTAAAGATCTGCTTTACGAATGGACAACCCTTGGCGTTTTAGACTATGCGGATAATAAACATCTGACTAATTACGCGAACTTCCTCATTAATTACATCCATATGAATTCTGTGTCCGAAACCATGGATGGCAATATTCTATTGTCGTTGCGAAAATTCGATGAAGTAACTAAGGTAAGTACAATTGATTCTTCAATTATCTGGAGACTCGGAGGAAACAATAGCGACTTTACTTTTATTAATGACTCATTAGGTTTTTGCAGTCAACACGATGCTCAAGAGCTACCGAACGGTAATATATTACTTTACGATAATGCCAACTACACATCAAACAAACCAAGAGTTGTAGAATACGAATTAGACATGAATGCCATGACAGCTACTTTGGTGAAAGAATTCGAAAATAATTATATACTATCTGCTGACAACCAAGGCAATGTGCAATATCTAGATAATGGGAATTACTTTGTTTGCTGGGGAGGCGTAAACCTAGCGAATCCGAATGTGACCGAATTTAATCCAGCCGGACAAAAAGTTTTTGAACTATTTATTGATAGTGCGCTCACGTATAGTGGCATGTCCTATAGAGCATATCGTTTTATGTGGGGGACGAATTTCCCTACCCTAATTGAAAAATCGTTAGATAAGGATGACATATTGTTCCTAAACTACCCGAACCCATTTAGTTCAAACACAAAGATTACTTTTTATAACCATTCATACGGTAACGTAACTATAGACATTAGAGATATGTCGGGGAAGCGTATTAAAACAATTCTAAACCAAAAAAAAACCTTCAGGGATTCACAATATAAATTACGATGGGAACAGTTTAAATCCAGGGATATATATTCTTACGTTGAATATGAACGGCAACATACTCACGCGAAAGATTATTCGAGAATAAGTCGAACACCATTTCTTTCATCTTGATATAATAATTTTTCTTGTCCGTTTAATTCCATCCGCATTCAGAATCAAAAAATACGAGCCGGTTGCATATTCGGATACATCCAATTGAACTTGATGAAACCCTGATGTATAGCGTGTAGTCATTAAAGATTCGAGTACTACTCCTTCTATATTTAACAATACTATTTCAACATCAGCTCCATCAACCAAACTAAAGACAACATTCACATCAGTGGAAGCAGGGTTAGGATAAGTGTCTAACAAAGGCTTAACAACAGTTCCCTTCTTAAAGAAATTTGTTGTTAGCGTATCAGGCCACTCGAAACGATAGGCTCTATAAGATGGACTTCCTCCACTATCAATAAACAACTCAAAAAGCTTATTACCCAACGAGTCATACTCAACTACAGAGGGTACTGATCCCGATGCATTCCCCCAACATATTAGAGAATTACCATTTGGCAAACGCTGCACATTCCCCATATTAGGAGCATCGTAAACAAGATTATGCGTTTGTTCCCACACAACTTCAGCGGTCATTAAAACCGTGTCTAGCTTATACTCTATGGCTCTTGGTTGCACTCCAGTATAATTGGAGTTATCGTACATAATTAAATTACCATTTGGCAACCTGTTCACATCATGTTGGTGGCAAAAAAACACAGAATCATTTAATAGCGTAAACTCATTATTCTTACCCCCTAATCTCCATATTATATCTCCAGTAACTCTATCTATTTTAGTTACTTCATCTAGTTTTTTTGCAGAAATTAGAATATTGCCATCATAATCTTCTGTGAATGAATTAATGTGTGTTATTGAAATAATAAAATCGGTAAGCGAGTTGTGCACATTATCGGTTGGGTCGTAATAGTCGAACCCATTCCATGAAAAAACAGCTGACTTAGAAAGCGAATCAATTTCTTGAATAATTGATGAGCGTAAATAGGCAGCTGGGTTTCCACCAGTAACCCATTGACTCATATCGAATGTCTGATAAACAAAAGAACCGACAAGCGCATTTCCGTTTTCTAAATATTCGATGTGGTGAAAATCCGTATCCAAGTTATCGCATTCAAAAGAATCAATTTTTGTAAATGAATTATCCATGAGATAAAAAAACCATTCATAATCATCGAAGTAGCTCATCCTATCCTTCGATACTCTTTTAAAATCATAGGCATTTACCTCATCTACCCATAGAACGTCTCCGCTATTATCAATTAGGTAAACAAAACCCGGATAGTTCATTCCTCCTGGCCCAGTAAGAAATATATTACCTTCAGCCGTTGAATCAATTAGATCTACTGTTAGTTCAGGAAAAAAGTCTGGAAGAACTACCGATTTAGAATTCACATTTCCCTCATCCAGTTCACCATTTTCTCGCTTAAATTCAACTATTTGAGCTGCTGTTAATTCATGTCTCACACTAAAGGAAAAATCATTCTGAGGATTGTTTCCATCCGAAACAGTTACTTGTTCTTTAGCCACAAAGGGAATCGAATGTCGTAACACTAGTGTTCTTCCATCCCGAATAAGCTCAAATGAACAAGAATGCTCCCCGGAAACACTACCCACCACAGTAATATTTTTAAGGCATATTTTATCCGCAGAAATTACGTCTTTGTATCTTAATATTATCGTCGAATTATACCCTGCAGATGTTGAATTATTTCTGGGTGATGAGTATTCTAGATCGGATATACAGTTATTTGATGCAGAAATATTTTTCCCAGCCAATAGAACTAAAGTTGCGATAATGCTCCATATTAAACTTGACTTCTTTATTTTCAAACTATACCTGAATTAAGATTATAACTAGATTTTAAATTAACAGATTACTCTCTTATATATAGTACACTTCTATACTCGCTAAATCTTAAACTAAATTAATATAATAATGGGGCTTGAAAGTTAGAGATCGCTATTTCAACAAAGTAAAATACCCCTCTTTATTGTGCTCTACATTATAGTAGCTCATGGCACTAATCTTATACACATAGATATCGTTATTCTGTAGTTTGCCTTTATAATATCCATCCCAGCCTTGTTCCATATTGTCGGTCTCAAATACTTTCTCTCCCCATCTGTTAAATATTTGGAAAGACAAAAGGTCTTTAACAGCCCAACCCTCTAAGCTAATAATATCATTATTATCGTCTCCGTTTGGTGTAAATGCAGTTGGCATTTCTAAATGAATATCTTTTATTAATTCAATAATAAGCACCACATCTGTAGCTCCACAACCCAGAATATCATCAACGGTAACATTGTAAATTACATCTTCTAATGGATTAACAAATGGGTAACTACAATTTGAACAAGACAGGCCAGTAGTATCTTCCCATATAAAAGTCCACCAACCATTATTTGTGCTAACAGGAAGTACTACCGTATCGGCAATTACAACTGTAGTATCCCATAATGGGTTAACATCAACTTCAGGCACTATCCGTACATAAGTAGAATCCGATGAAGCGCATCCTGTATATTTATCGGTAACAACTAATTTAAATCCAGTTGAATCATTGACTGAAATATTAGGATTATTAGCGCTATCTAATAAAAACTCGGATGGTGTCCATGCATAATGATTAGCCACAGAATCATATGATGGTGGCCATACTTCTAATCGCTGTGTCCCGTTATAACAAAAAGTATCGGCTATTGCTATTGCAATAGGCAAATCATTTACTATAATATCCTTCACTATAGTATCCGAACAACCCACTGTTGTATTCTCTACAATCAATTGAACAGAGAAAGTCCCAGTCGACTCATAGGTCTTATTAATCGTGGTTGGGGACTGAGAGGTATTATTGTCTCCTAAATCCCATTGATAGCTATCTGCGTTTTTAGCCATTGCAGTAAGAACAATACTCTCTCCAAAGCACAGACTGGTATCGGCAAAGGTACTGTCGTTGTTCCTATTAAATTCTGCTCGAACCTCATGAATAAATATCTCTGTCAACGTATCAAAATTACATTTTCCGGTTTCATCATACACTACCAAAGTGGCAGGAGTACTACCACCGGTAGGTAAAAAGTTATATTGATGAGGCCAAGGTCGAGGGGTTGGCTGATCTATATAAAACGTATCAATAATCCCATCACCATAATCCCAAACCCAAGAGTAAAAGTTGACAAATTCGGTTGTATCGAACACAATAGTTTCTGACTTACATATATTATTTACATCAATGGAGAACTTACCCAATGGGTTAGCTACATAAAAAGATGTGTCGAATTGATCTGAGCAACCATTTGGTGAAGTCAAAGTAAGTGTTACGCTATCTAGGCCTTGATAATAAATATCGTACATAGTCGTAGAATTATCCAGCGTTTTGGTTTCCTCTCCATTAAACCATTCCCAATGCTGATTGATACTCAAATCGTTTGTAGTATCGATAAAGGATATTTGCGTTTCGTTACAAAAATTACCCTCCGAATAAAACCAAGATGTAGGAGTTGCATCAACAGACATATAGTGTTTTATAGAATCCTTACAACCGGAATTTAGCTCAGTAAAAACCAGAGTAATGGAGTCGTGCAATACTTGATCAAATTCAAAACTTGGATTCTGTGCATTGTCTATCGCACTCCCATTTTTAAAATCCCACTCAAACGATAGGTTAGATCCTTCTAGCGTAAAGTCATCAGCAGTAAAGCTTACAGTTTGCCCAACACATATTTCATCTTCATCATTTACAACGGTTATAGTTGAACTGATATCATATCTAAATATTGAATCCGTTGATATTACGACACATCCTATGGTATCTGTTACTTCCAAAACAACAACCACAGTATCTGCAGCTAACCCATCATAACCATGTTTAGGATTTATATCGTTACTCGTAGTTCCATCGCCAAAACTCCAAAACTGTGTTGCTTGTGATATTGGATTATACCCGTTAACTGTGAAATCAATAGAATCGGGATAACATACTCTATTATCAGGGTCTGATATTGTAAATGAACTACCAATATCGTTTACAAAAACTGGAAACGAGGCAGTATCTGTACACCCATTATCATCTTCTACAACCAAATAAACTATTTGATCTCCTCCATTTAAAAGTCCAAAAGAAAATATACTATCGCCTGTTACGATTGGTCGCATTGCGGGATCACTAAAAAGCCATTGATATCCCCGGTATGGATAATTAGTTACATCTGAAGAAGCCGTGGCATTAAACTCATAATCAACTCCTTTACAAATAATGGAATCTTGAATTTGCCCCATAGTTGTAATAGTAATATCTGCCCGGATACTATCTCTTATTGAAATATAAACAGTGTCTTTTGTGGAGCCACAACTGGAAGCTGGATTAAATGCTTCAAGCACAACAATATAATCTCCCTCCACCGCATAGGTATGTATTTCTGTATCTAACATACCAACTGTACCATCTCCAAAGTCCCAGCTAATACTTGTTTCTCCTTGACTATTATTTACAAAAGAGACATCCATAGGAGTATCACAGTTCATCTGGTATTGAATATCTGCAATCACTCCATCGACCTGAACAGCATCGACCTGTGTAACGGATGAATAACATCCATTAAATTCGGCTTCCAACGTAACAGAAAAAGCCCCTGTATCTGTTACATGGGTCCATGATGGTGCATCGTCCCCATAACAATGAAACAACCTACTATCATCTGAAGAGAAACGCCATGCATCTACATTAGATTGATCAATCGTTGTGTTCGTATAAGTGACCACATCACCTGGGCAGGCTGGGCTTCCTAATATTGTAAAATCCAACACTCGAACATCCCCTACTTGTACCTCCATTAGGAAAGAAGTATCTGAACAGCCAGAGACAGTATTAATTACCAAGTAAGGATTATAGGTACCGGTATCTACGTATGTATGGCTTACCCCATTTCCTGTTAACGCTACTAATTCATTCCCATCATCGTAAACCCATTTCCATTGAACAATTGAATCTAATGAATTACTGTAATCTGAAAAATTAACTGTTAGCGGTACACAACCATTATTCTTATCGTAATACAATCGTGATTTAGGTACCGCAATAGTATCCTGGTCTGCAAAGAAAGCTGGGCAACCTGCTTGACTAACTATCTTTACGGTATCTATATGAGAATAATCAGATGTCATATTGTATTGGTCAGAATATGTACTAAACACATGCGTGGGGTTTTGAACAAAATCAAAACCAGCATCCCCAAAATGCCAAATCCACGAATTAACCGGAACATTGGACGTGGCTACATAAGTTGCCGTAGTTGAAGAAGAACATGTGTAATCCGGTGATGATGTATAGCTCACAACTGGCTCCTCCACGTAAACCTCTGTTATTAATGTATCGGAACACGGACCATTGTATGTTATTAGTTCTATAAAATTGACCCCAGCGGTATCGTAAAAAACGATCGGATGTAGATCTTTAATCGAATCAGAAAACTCAACAAAATTCCCTGAAAAACCATAATCCCAGTTTTGCAAATTACCCGTTGAACTATCTGCTATTGTATATTCAACATTGATGCATAGGGTATCATCAATAATAAAATCTACTACTGGTGTCCCAATAGTAATTATCTTATAACCACTATGTGATTTACAATCTAGAGTATCTGTTGAGTAAACGAAAAGGATATGACTACCAGTAGTATCAATGAATATATCTTGTGAAATCCCATTTACTATACTATCAAAAGGAAGAAGCCATGTATATATTAAATCTGGGTTAGGATTTACCACATTGATAGTCTGCTCATAAAATGTATCACAAGAGCTATAAGTAAGACTGCTAAGCGAAATTGGAGAAGGCTTAGTCACGAAAGTGATAAAATCACCAAAAAGTTGTGTTACATCACAAGATGGAATATTCGTAGTTATTGCCAAAGACACATCAAAACTTCCAGCCTGTAGATATTGTTTTGTATTAGCACATTGATTAACAGTTGATGAGCCAGAACCATCCCCATACGTCCAGCTCCTTTCCAGAATTGTCATTGCAGGAGGAAAAACCGAATTGTCTGAAACATCGCAAAAAACAACAGGTTCATAGGTACATCCAGCGCTATCACTAGCAGAAATACTAAGTTGTGTTTCGGGGTAAACGGCTATCTCAAACGATCCCTCAACCGGTCCAGTTTCCGTTTTTCTATATTCTACAGTATAGTTCAAAACTGCATTTGTGCTGTTCAAAAAAATATGAGAAGGTGTGCAATTGTCAAATGCAGAAGCGCCATCGTCAAAGTCCCAAAACAACTGTTCGCAAGAGGCGTCGTTAAAATCTACAGTAAATGGCGTACAGCCAATTGTATCTGAAACAGATGGCACTTGACCCAATACCAAGATTGAAATATTAACGAGAAAAAATACAGCTAATAACCTTTTCAATTTCTAAAGCAAATCTATTTATAATTTGATATTTTGTACGAAGTTATCGTATCTAGGTTCAGGACTTATGCGTATAAAAATATGTAATTAATCGTACTTTCGTAATAAACCAAGTATTTGATGAGCCTGATAATCAACGCTTTAATCTCATTCATTTCAATAATCCTTTTAAGCATTACCTTGGTTAGTGCTCAAGACAGGTTACCTTGTGTAAACAAGACATTTACGCTGGTCACACATGTTATTTCAGACAATGGACAATACCCCTTTAGTCCGGCGCTTATAGCTACTAGTATAGATGACCTAAATCAATTATTCGAGCCGATATGTATTTCATTCGAAATATGTGAATCAAATTTAATTGAGAATCATAATTATTCAACTTTCGATCCAACAGATGAATTTGAGGAAATTCAAACCATATACAATAGAGATGAAGTAATAAACGTCTACTTCGCATCTTCTATTTCTAACCCATCCTCTGCTTCAGCGCTAGCTAACAATAACAGCGTTGTTATAACGGAATATAATTCGCTAGCAGCAGGGATCGGTTTATTTTTCGGCCTAAGTCATACATTTGCTGGTAACGGAAATGAATTGGTAGATGGCAGTAATTGCCTAATTACTGGAGATTCGATTTGCGATACACCTGCAGATATTTTCTCTTTTGGTGATAACTTCTCAAACTATGTCGATAGCTGTGTATATATCGATACGGTTCAAAAAAATCTTTCAGGAGCGTTTTACTCTCCTCAAATAAATAACATCATGTCGTTCTTTAACGTATGCTTACCTCAAATATTCACAGACGACCAATACACTAAAATGGCAAACTCGGCCTCCTCCTCTACCTTCTGGTAAAAAGGAAATACTAAATGAAAAGAAAATATCTCCTTATACTTTCATTATGTACTGTTATCCTAACGGCCAAAAGTCAGGACATTCACCTTTCTCAGTTTTACGCGCAAGATATTCTTCTGAATCCTGCCTCTACAGGTAACTACGAAGGAGATTTTAGAGCCTCTGCGAATTACAGAGAACAATGGAAACAAGTTACACTTGGCGAGGAGTCTATTGGAAGTTATATGATCGGCTTTGAAAAACCTATATATATTCTTGCAGAAAAACTTGATCTAGGTTTTATAGTAACGCAAGACAAATACGCAGATTTAAACATCTCAGGAAATAAAATATTATTCTCAAGCTCGTACTCCACAGAGTTCAGAGGAAATATATTTCGTCTTGGCCTCCAATTCGGCCCCGTTTTCAGGAAAGCAAGTTTCGATGATTTTACGTTTCCTAATCAATGGGTTTATTATCCTGATGCTTTTGATACAGGACTACCTAATAATGAAACAGGACTAAACAATTCATCTTCTTATTTCGATATGAATACTGGACTCGTCTGGAAGAGAGAATACAACCGATTTAATATAGAAAGCGGGTTTGCTTTGAATCATTTTAACCGACCAAAAGACACGCATTTCCAATCTTTCACTGAAAAACTCAGAACAAAAAAGGTACTACATACTTTTGTTCAATACGACATAACGTCTACCCTACGACTTGAACCAAAAATACTGGTTGCATGGACAGCTGGAGCCAATGAAATAATCCTTGGAGGTAATGTAATGTTCCGATCATTACTTCAATTTATACCTTGGGTGTATACAGGTTTATACTACAGACATGGTGTAAGTAGAAACCTTGATTCTTTCGTACCTGTTTTTGGTGTTACTTATGGAAATTTCGATTTCGGATTAAGTTACGACTACAATATTTCCGACTTAAGTGGTGTAGACTCTAGAAAAGGAGCGATAGAATTTTCTTTAATCTTTACTTCACCGAGCACGAAAAATGAAATTGTTGTTTTACCGTGTACCCGATTCTAATGATAGCTAGAGTAATAATTATATCCACATTATTAATCTTATCCATTTTAAACGGATACGGTCAAACCGATAATTTTAAAGTCTTAGAAGAAAAATCTTCACGTTTGGTTAAACTGGCCAATCAAGCCAAGAGAGAAGGAAGTATACTCATTGCCTTAGCATACTACGAAAAACTCGTAGAATTAAAGCCTGCCGAATCAAAGTATCATTTTGAATTAGCCGAATTATACAGACACACAAAGAACTACATTAGAGCAGAACAGGAATACTTATTGGTAAAAGACAAAGTATTGGAGAAGCATCCGGAAACCGTATTTTATTTAGGCACAATGCAAAAATCAAACGGAAAATACGAAGAAGCCCAAGTAACATTATTTAAATTTAAAAAGCTGGCCAAACTAGCAAAAGACCTATCCCTAAAAAAGCTAGGAAAAGCCGAGCTGCTAGGTTGTGAAATGGCTTTAAACTTCCCCGATACTTCTATAAAATACGACATCAGGCATCTTCCTCCAACGATCAATAACCCACACATCGATTTTTCGCCAATACCTTTATCTAATCGAATATTGGTATATGGTTCTTTGAAAGAAGACAGTCCGAAATATTACAATAAAGACCAACTGGATACAATAAACCTCCCTACGAGGAAATTATACAAGGCTCATAAAAACGAGGAAAACAGATGGGTATTTGATGGGGAATGGGAAGGCCCTTTCAACTCCGACTCCACAGAAGTTGCCAATGGAACATTCTCGTTCGACAGTACCAAATTCTATTTCACGCAATGTAATGAGAACCGACAGTTTAAAAATATCTGCAAACTATATTACACTTCTATTACAGATACAGGTTGGTCCACGCCTATTGCATTTAACGATCAAATAAATCTAAAAGGATTTTCCACCTCCCATCCTACCGTTGCAAGAGATTCGAAAAAGGGGCATGAGTTAATCTATTTCGTCTCCGACCGTCCGGGAGGAAAGGGCCGAACAGATATTTGGTATACCGAGTATCACCCCAAGAAAAAACACTATCGAAACCCCAAAAACGCAGGTAGTAAAATCAATACGGGAGGAACAGAAATGACACCATATTTCGACGAAGACACGCGAACATTATATTTCAGTTCTAACGGTCGTCCAAACTTTGGTGGTTTGGATGTTTTTTCTACAGTTGGTGAAAAAAGCAGATGGGTACCTGCTACTAACATTGGTATCCCCGCCAACTCCAGGGCAGACGACTTGGATTTCATACTTAATCCTAACGATAGGAATGGATATATCGTTTCGAACAGAAAAGGTGGTCAATCCCTCTATAACGAGACATGCTGCGACGATCTCTACGAAATAACCGCATTGAAATTTGTTGATCGTGTGATTCTTGGAAAACTACTAAATGAAGGAGATGGAATAGGGCAATTAGTAGATGGGGATAGTGAACTTGACTTATACATAGTAGATGAAAACGGAGAGAAGAGTTTACTAGAAAAAACTAAAATCATAAATGGATCATTTACGCTCTATCTAAAACCAAAACAAAAATATATTCTAGAGGCAAAGAAAGATGGATACTTCAACTCGTTTACTGAAATTTCCACTTTGGAATTACTCAAATCGGATACGGTGCTTGCAGAAATAATCATGAAGGTAATTCCAAAAGACCCTATTGCATTAGAGAGCATACACTTTGAATTTGGAAAGACAAATCTATCGGAAGCGGTTAAGCAGAGTATAAATAGTGGTTTGCTTGTTATGCTGAAAGAAAACCCTCAGTTAGTATTAGAAGTTATGTCTCATACAGATAGTAAGGGGTCGAATGAATTAAACATAAAAATCTCTCAACAACGAGCGGAAAGCGTGGTAAAACACCTCACAAATAAAGGAATAAACAAAGACCGAATTACGGCACAAGGCTATGGGGAATCTAACCCTATCGCACTAAACACAAACGCCGATGGTACAGACAACCCAGAAGGACGTAAACTAAATCGGCGTAGTGAATTCCGAGTTGTTGACACCCTCACAGAAGAAGAGCTGTGGTCGGATGTAGAAATGCCAACTAAAAACTAAGACTCTTATCCCCTTCCAGCCTTCTCAAGTTCGCTATCTTTGCGAAAATTAATTTCCATGACTAGAGGAATGTTTTACATATTAATAGCAAGCCTCTCTTTTGGGCTAATGGGCGTTTTTGTAAAAAGCATTCCACATATTCCTGTTTTTCAAATCGTTTTTATGCGCATGGTATTCGCTCTAATATTCAGCGGAATAACTCTTAAGGCACAAGGCGTAAATCCATGGGGTAACAACAAGATTCTTTTAATTGCAAGAGGTTTAATCGGTGCCACTGCTCTCATTTTATTCTTTATTACAATTAAAGAAGTTTCTTTAGCAACAGCCTCCACCTTGTATCACCTCTCTCCCATTTTTGCGGTAATCATCGCAATATTCTTTGTAAAAGAAAAAGTGGCACCAATACAATGGCTATTCTTTCTAATCGCATTTATAGGCATTGTTCTCATTAAAGGATTCGATCATGAAATTAGTTTTATCATGCTACTTACTGGTATTTGTTCGGCCTTAGCTGGAGGTTTTGTTTATAATATAATTAGAAAGCTCAAAGACTCGGAGCACCCAGATGTCATTGTATTTTATTTCCCTTTAGCCTCTATTCCGGTAGTTGGTACCATTGCTCTTTTTGATTGGATGCCACTAAACTTATCTGATCTAATGTATCTCGTTCTACTTGCATTAGCAGCACACGGTGGGCAAGTATTTATGACTAGAGCTTACCAACTGGAAGAAGTTTCAAAAATTGTACCCGTTAGCAACTTCGGAATTGTTTACCCAATAATATTCGGATACTATATATTCGATGAGGCTTTAAGTCCTATGGTTCTATTTGGAATGGCACTTGTTGTTGGCGGCATTGTTATGAATAGCATTTACAAAAGACCAATTAAAACTAAGATAGTCGAACAAGATGACGCGTAAATCATTCTTTTTACTTGGCATCGTTACCCTTATTGTGTTTCCTCTTTTAGGCTGGCCACTGCTCTATTTCTTTCAAGAAAAAGATATCACCTCTATTTTCAATTCCGATTCACCTTGGTTTTTAGAGCTTGGGATTGGCTTGTCATACGGACTAGTGACCTCGATAGTAGCTTGGCAGATAATTCAAATTAATTACTTGAATGATGTTCGTACTTTCTTCTCCAACCTCATCCAACAATTTAACCTCTCTATCCCCGAAATACTTTTCATCTCCTTTTGCGCTGGCTTTGGTGAAGAAATTCTATTTAGAGCAGAGGTTCAACCTCTATTAGGAATATGGCTAACGTCAATTATTTTTATTGCGATTCACGGATACCTCAATCCTAAAAACAAACCACTCTGCGTTTATGGAATATATACCTGTTTCGTAATTGCGGGAATCGGTTATTTATATCAATCTTATGGATTGATATCTGCCATAGCTGCACATTTTATGATTGACGTGATTTTGCTTTACCAATTGGGTGAAAATGTTAATGAGAGATAAGTAACTTATAAAATTCATATCGAAAAAGTTATAATATCCTCTCATTATCAGATACTTCATTTTACTACATTAGCAAATCATCAAATTAAGAAGTATTAAAATATCAAATTAGTTACACCTAGAAATGAAACTCAGAAAGTGCTGCAGTTATTTAAGGGAAACTAGAGAATCGAAATAGTTTAATTACGTTTAAATAATGGCAGGAGTTTTATTCTTCGGATTCTTTTTTTCTGTTCTATTGATCTTTTTCTTAAAATCTCCGACCATGGAGTTTTATTACAATAGAATATTGTACGGGAATGATATTAGCCGAGGTAAATACAAGCAATTAGACAAGCAATTAAGCCAATACAACACCTACTATAATAAACTTTCACTTAAAGGAAAGGCTAAATTCCTAAACCGACTCTTAGTATTCATTAAGCAAAAGAAATTCATCGGTAAGGAAGGTCTAAAAATTGATGAATTAGTAAAAATTGTAATATCCTCTGCTGCAATTCAGATCTCTTATGGATTGGATGATTATCACTTTTTCCAATATGACTACATCCATGTGTACCCAAGTATTTTCAATCTTCCTTTTAACAAAGGTAAAATGAGAGGTGCCACCGCAGCCAAAACTTCAATTTTTTTTTCATGGAAACATATTAAAGAAGGTTTCGAGGTTGAAGACGACAACATTAACCTTGGGGTGCATGAAATGTCACACGCCTTTATGAGTCAGTTTACCAATCAATTTGCGAGTGATGAAATGAAGGAGAATATCAAAGATTTTTTCACAGTATCATCTAAAGAGTATCAAATACTTAAAGCTAATGGAGATTCCATTTTACGAAAGTATGGGGCGGCAACTAAACATGAATTTTTCCCTGTCTGCATTGAACATTTCTTTGAATCGCCAAAGGAATTTAAATATGAGTTACCGAGTATATTTAAACAACTATGCGTTCTATTAAACCAGAACCCGCTTCATTATGATCATGACTATAATATAACTACTAAGGGGGGAAAATATTTTCAATATGCCGGAACAATGAGAAGAACAGGTTTTAGTTAAAAACCAACCCAATAATAAAACGCCTTGTTACGAGGGTGAATATTTTAAATAAGAATCACATTGATTTCATGAGAATTATTATTCTTTGTCTTTCTCTGCTACTAGCTATAATTAATTGTGATGCGCAACGCATATCAGAGACATACCCAGATAGCCTAAACAAGAAAAAACTATATAGAACAATTGGAACCGAGGTAGTGTCGTATGCAGCTGGACTTTCATTTCTAAGATACATCTGGTATACCGATCATGAACGAGTACCGTTTCACTTTTACAACGATTCGAAAGGTTATTTACAAATAGATAAATGGGGACATGGATATAGTGCATATAGGGAAAGCTATCTGGCATATAATGCGTTACGCAGAACTGGTCTGAGTAAGAAGAAAGCACTCCTTATTGGTGGGCCCGTCGGTTTGTTATTCCAAACTCCTATAGAAATATTTGATGGTATGTACGAAGACTGGGGATTCTCATGGTACGACATGGCAGCAAATACTTTTGGCTCCTTATTATTTACAGTTCAAGAAGCTTTATGGGACGATCAAATTGTACTTATGAAATTCTCATATTCCCCAAGCATCTATCCTGAATACTCTTCTTATTTAGGCACAACACAAGTAGAAAGGTTCTTCTACGATTATAATGCACACTCCTATTGGTTGTCGGCAAACGTGAGTAAGATTACTAAAAGTAAAAAGATACCGTCTTGGCTAAATGTGGCATTGGGCTATAGCGCAAATGGTATGATCTACGAATTCTATAACCCGGTACTTTATCATGAAGGAGACTACATAACTTTAGAAAGACACCGTCAGTTTCTAATTTCCTTAGATGTCGATTTCACAAAAATACCGACAAACAAAAAATGGCTCAAGAAAATATTTCAAGTGGTTAACCTTATTAAAGTTCCATTTCCAACGCTCGAATACAATAGGGTGGATGGCTTGAAAGGCCGACTTCTTTATTTCTAAAAATGCACAATTGCATCACCTTAACATCTATTTTTGGCATTAAAAGACACCTAAGTGTGATAAAATGCTACTTATTGCGGTTTTCTATTTTTTCACAAAAAGATTAAATAGAAGCAAAACCACACCTACAAAAGTTAAAGCATAGGAAATAATAAAGCCTTTTGGATTCCAACGATAAGCACCGTATTCTCTTTTAACACTCCAAAATATTACCAGTCCAGCCAGTAAGAGAATAGCATTTCCTAAAAGCTCGCTTACAAGAAACTGAAATATTTTTATCATCTGAATTAAGAATAACTATTTAAAAGCTCACAAAGTCTACTCCCTTTCTCTTCTCGTCTTTGCCGCCAAATTTAGCCGTGAGGCTCAACTCATGACTTCCATTGGAGTTCTGAATATTAAGTTTTGACGTTGTTACATCATAACTATAATTCAAAGCAAAAGCTTTGTGCCTATAACCGGCCATCGCAATAAAGCTGTCGCCATTACGATATGCAATTCCAAATTTCACATCCTTAAATCCACTCATAATACCAAGTGTCATCATTTGAAAATCTCCTTGTCGTTGAAATATTACAGACGGAGAAAATCGGAATTCATTTTCGAATTCAAGAGAGTAAAGTATATGACCCGTATATTTTCTAGGCAGTAACGAAACACTCCCTAGTCCCTCATCCGGTGTTGTTAAATGATGCACCGCAATTCCATAAACGAACCCTCCATGACTAATTAATATTCCCGAATTAATATCTAGAACATCTGATTGAGGTTCCATAAGCTCCGTGGATTGCTGATGAGCAAACCCAAACCGATCATCAATTTGATTTCCAAAAACAAGTTTCGACCAGTCTAAGGTTTTTCTTCTCCATCCTAGCTCTATCGCAGGACTAATTGACAATTTCTCTTTAAAAAGCCTAAACATTGGAGAATAGTTAATCGACACCGAATAAGTCTTTAACGCATCACCTTCTTTATCTCGCATCATATTAAGCCCCACTCCACCCAGTTTATTTATATATTGATCGTACGAAACATTGTGCGTTATAAATTGCCCGTTAAGGGCTGGCCAAGCATTTCTGTAATTGGATACAATTCTGACCTCATCTGTATAACCAGTAAATGCTGGGTTTAAATATATTGGTGCGCTATAACTCTGGGTAAATACCTTGTCTTGCGCGAAAGAAATCCCTGAACATCCTAAGAGTAAAACTAAAAACAACAGTTTGCGGAATAGTCTCATGAATTGATTTTATCGAATATACAGAAACGGATCCAAACGAAGCATTCGTATTTCATTGTAAATAAATATTATAGTTTATTAAATAAACTACTTTACTTAATCAGTTATATTATTATATAAATAACATTACACCCTAACAGAAAAAGAAATAATCTTTGTTTCTCGCGAGTCCAAGCTCACCCAAATAGTAACTTATATATTCCACCGCATTACGTTGTGAAATAGCAATGATTAATTGATAATTATCCTTCTTCTTCAAATCTTCGTAAGGTTCAATTATCAACCCTTTAATGTTCACGCCGTACTTTCTTTCGTTGTTGCACATCCAAGTAAAGGAAACATCATTGGCCAATAAATTATCGGCAAGCGCCTTTCCCTTCGGCCCAGTTCCCCATAATACTAATTCTTTCGTGTTGTCGAATTCTAGCTCTAAAAAGAACTTTGTTTTGAGTTTGAAAAAATGGGGATTGGAATAATTCTCGTCGTTTCGCGAAGCCCTATACGGGTGGTCTCGCCATAGATGCAACACATCTTGAGAAGAGACAACTTGCAACCCATACTTGTAAAATCGAAAAACGAGCTCATAATCTTCTGGATACATACTTGAATCGAAGGCACCCAGCGCTTCAAAATCCGTACGATGAATCATCCAACAAGGTGACGCAACCACACACTCTTTGTATATATCATTGAACTGGCTATTCTCTGCACACAGCATATTAAGCCAATTGGCATAATTAAGGAAGCCTTCTTTAATTTCATCCTCCGGAAAGTACTTTACCTTGCCAGTCGCAAGATTCCCTTCTCCATTCGATATTAGAATATTCTTTAACTCCTTTAATTTTATTGCAGGCATTATATCGTCGGAGTCCATACGGGTAGTGTACTTCCCTTTCGATATACGATAGCCTGTTTTAAGCGCATCAATAATTCCATTGCCATTATTATCGAGAACTTGAATGCGGGAATCTTTGGCAGAGTAACCAGAGGCTATAGCCATTGTATCGTCTAACGAATTGTCGTTTACAATAATTAGTTCCCAGTTCTGTTCTTGCTGAGATACAATCGAATCGAGGCATTCGCGAATGAATCGTGAAGCATTCTTCGCAGGCATTATTATGGATATAAGTTCACTATCCATTCTACTGCTTATGCCAAAGAACTAAGTTGCTCTTCGATTAGTTTAATCTTCGTTTCGGTATCTTGTCGTTTCTTTCGTTCACCAACAATAACTTGCTCTGGTGCATTATCCACAAACCTAGAATTACTTAATTTCTTATCGATAGCTGTTAAAAAGCCTTTAAAGTAAACAAGCTCTTTCTTAAGTTCTTCGGCCTTTTCTTCTGCATTAACCTCTTCCTTGAAATCAATATAATATTGAGTTGCGTCTGACATAAAAGAAGGAACTCCTTCCATTTTTTCTTCTACTATTTCAATGCTATTGAGGTTCGTCATTTTAACAATGATAGAATCAAACGAAGAATTGATCGAATCATCTTTTTTAACCTTCAGATCCAGTTTTTCTTTTGGAGCAATATTCTTTTGTTTCCGAATATTACGAACTCCTCCGATAACACCCAGAGCAACTTCCATTTTCTTAATCACATCTTGGTCTATCGCAGAAACAGCCGGCCATTCCGAAACCATGATACAATCATCGTCTGATCTTTCTCCAACCAAATGCCAAATCTCTTCAGAAATAAAAGGCATAAAGGGATGGATCACCTTTAGTACTTTCTCCAAATCCTTAACCGTCGCATCATAAGAAGCTTTATCAATCGGCTTTAGATATTCTGGTTTAATCATCTCTAAATAATTTGAGCAGAAATCATCCCAGATTAATTTATAAGAAATCATTAGAACTTCCGAAATCTTATACTGATCGTAGCTAGAATTTGCTTTCTCAAGTTCAATACTAAATTTAGAATCGAACCAATCAATAGCAATCTTCGAAGTTTCTGGCTGAGATAAAGACGCATCAATCTCCCATCCTTTAATCAATTTAAAAGCATTCCAAATCTTATTATAGAATTTCTTGCCTTGTTCACAAAGCTTCTCATCGAACATTAAATCATTCCCTGCAGGTGAGCAAAATAACATACCAACACGAACACCGTCAGCGCTATATTTCCCCATCAATTCTATCGGATCTGGAGAATTCCCCAACGACTTCGACATCTTTCTACGTTGTTCGTCACGAACAATACCCGTTAAGTATACATTCTCGAAAGGCTTTTCATTTCTATACTCGTATCCAGAAATAACCATACGTGCTACCCAGAAAAACAAAATCTCTGGAGCCGTTACTAAATCATTCGTTGGATAGTAATAGTTTATTTCTTCATTATCAGGATTTTTTATTCCATCAAAAACAGACAAAGGCCAAAGTGCAGATGAGAACCAAGTATCCAATACATCCTCATCTTGTTTAAGATCATCCGCTCCAAATCCTTTTTCCTTTGCTTGCGCAATTGCATCTTCAACAGTAGCTGCAACAATATATTCCCCATCCGGTAAATAGTAAACTGGAATACGATGCCCCCACCACAACTGTCGAGATATACACCAGTTTTGGATATTCTCCATCCAGTGGAAATAAGTTTTAGAAAACTTATCTGGATGCAACTTCACTTCACCATCTTTTACTGCAGAGATTGCTGGCTTAACTAACTCATCCATTTTACAAAACCATTGCTTAGATAATTTAGGTTCTATAACTGCGTCTGTACGTTCCGAATGACCAACTTTATTGGTATAGTCTTCAATCTTATCAATGTGTCCAGCCTCTTCGAGATCAACCACAATTTTCTTTCTCACCTTAAATCGATCCAAGCCAACGTATAGCTTAGCAACTTCGTTAATCGTTGCATCGTCATTAAATATATCGATGGTTTCTAGCTTGTGTTTGATTCCAAGGTTGTAATCATTTACATCGTGAGCAGGTGTTATTTTAAGTACTCCTGTACCAAATTCCATATCCACATACTCATCGAAAATCACAGGAACCTCTCTTCCTACAATTGGAATAATTGCTTTCTTGCCTTTAAGCCAATCGTAACGAGTATCGTTTGGATTTACACAAATTGCAGTGTCTCCTAATATTGTTTCAGGTCGTGTAGTTGCAATTATTACTTGTCTGTCTTCACCAACTATATCATACTTCATATGATATAACTTCGACTGCTTCTCTTTGTGAATTACCTCTTCATCCGAAAGAGCAGTAAGAGCAACGGGGTCCCAATTTACCATTCTAACCCCTTGGTAGATGTATCCCTTTTTATGGAAGTCAATAAACATCTGAGTAACGGCAACAGACAAATCTTCATCCAATGTAAATCTGGTTCGATCCCAATCGCATGAAGCACCAAGCTTCTTAAGCTGTTCTAAGATTATTCCACCATGCTTATGTGTCCATTCCCAAGCATGTTCCAAAAACTCATCTCGAGAAAGATCATTCTTACTTATTCCTTCCTCTTTTAACTTAGCCACTACCTTCGCCTCAGTTGCAATAGATGCATGATCGGTTCCAGGAACCCAGCAAGCATTTTTTCCTTGCATTCTAGCTCTACGAATAAGTACATCTTGAAGTGTGTTATTGAGCATGTGCCCCATGTGCAGAACACCGGTAACATTTGGAGGAGGTATAACTATTGTATATGGTTCCCTATCATCAGGAGTAGATTTAAAAAAACCTCGATCCATCCAATGCGAATACCATTTTTCTTCACTTTTTACAAAATCGTAATTGCCTGAAATCTCCATTGTATTACTGTTTTTAGGGGAATGCGAAGCTACTAAAAGACGCTAATAAATCCTAGATAGAATTGGCGTCGAAAGTGGCACAATTTTAGCAACATAACTGACGTTAAAGGCAAAAGTGCAAAAGGCATTTTTGTCTATATTTGTAACTATAATAAAAACACAAACTTATTACAATGAAAAAATCAATCATAAGCATTTGCATCGTAGCAGGTATGCTAACTGCATCCGGAACTGTTTTGGCTCAGAATGGACCAGTAAAATTCAAAAGCACTCCAGGTAATAAAAGTAGCACTCCTCGTAAAGCAGCACCTGCAGTAGAAACAACACCTGCGGTTGTTAATCCTAATGCCGCTATCATGGAATTCGAAAATGAAACTTTGGATTATGGAACAATCAAACAAAATTCTGACCCATATAGAGAGTTCGTATTTAAGAACACAGGAAAAGAGCCTTTGATTATTACAAATGCAAAAGGATCTTGTGGATGCACTATCCCTGATTGGCCAAAAGAACCAATTAATCCAGGTGAGTCTTCTGTAATCAAAGTACGTTATGACACAAAAAGGATTGGTGCTTTTACTAAAACAATCACTATCTCTTCAAATGCTAAAAGCGCATCTAAGGTTATTAAAATAAAAGGAAAAGTAGAAGCTCTACCTTCAGTTCCATCTGAAGCTCCAGTTAAACCTACAACTCCTGGTTTACCTGTAGATAACTAGTCTATAAAACTTAATTCATTAAAGCCGTTTCGTTAGAGACGGCTTTTTTGTTGCTATGAGAAATTTATTATTGCTAGTTATCCTTTTAAACTCTTGTCTGCTTTCCATGGGGCAAGAAAATAATGCAGTGCTAAAATTTGAGTCGAAAGTAATTAAGCTTGGTAAAGTAGAAAAGGACACAATTATTCCATTCACATACTACTTTCAAAATACGGGGACAGTTCCATTGATAATTCAAGATGCCGCAGTAACATGTGGCTGCACTATTCCTAAATGGCCAGACTATCCTATTTTACCAGAAGCGAAAGATTCAATAAACGTTACGTTTAGTACAAAAGGAAAATACGGATATCAGGATAGAAACATTGAAGTAATTAGTAATGCCAAGAAAACTTCGGCATTCATTAGCTTTAGATGCAATGTAATTGATTCGTCAAAATAAACCTAAGCTAATAGCCTGAATCGTTCAATACAAAGCCATTCCACGACTAATCTTTATGGTGTATTCTAAAATCTTTTCTCATTACTGACGACCCAACAAAGGCTTTTCTCTCAACCTTTTTTTATTTTTTTATGACAAGCTTTATGCTCTGGTATTCTGGCTTTAAGTCCGAAGAAGAAGTCTAATCCGTATACATTATTCTTGAATAAATAATTTCCAAGCATATCTGTACCCATATAAAATCCAGCATACCGAAAAGACATTCCCATATGAACCTGTTCAAATTCATAAACACTGATGGGAATTGCAAACTCAAACTTCTCCTTTTCTATTCTTGTTGTAAAGGCAAAAACTGATGGTTTCTTAACTCCATATACGCCTGCATCTCTCTTAAAACCATGAACGTAGTTTACTCCGAAATAGACATCTTCTTTAAGTCTTGCCTCTAATTGAAATGCCATTGCCGAGGCTAATTTAATTTTATTAGGTTTCGACACAACCCCGCCGGTTGAAGATGCTGAAGCCCAAAATTTACTTGTAGCATCTCCTACCCCTTCGACAACTACTTCCCCATCCCGAACCATTACGCTCAAACTGTCTCTATAATTATAAACGGTGCTGGCGTAGCTCTTTAACTTAACGCTACCTATGTCTAAAAATGCGAAACCCAGTTTGTATCGGTAACCAACTTCTCTACATCTACTTAATGGGGAATTGGGAAAGTACTGCCTTACCTCATCGGTTGTGTGTTTTAACTCTAAACCTATATCTGATCCCCAACCAGATCCCAGTTTAAAACCAAACAATGGAGAATTCCCATCTCCAGAGGTAAACAGATACTCTGTATTTACATTATACCTAAAATAAGATGTATCAAATAATTGTTCCAATGTCATGTTCTCTACCCACATATCAGCATCATCGCAGTTTAGTTCATGAAATTTAAAACCTGCCGCCGCATGTGGAATAAGATATTTAACGGAGGCTCCTAATGTCAGTAATTGAAATTTTGTTTTCATCACGATACGACTATAGGTACCCATTATTTCAAGATAAGAAAGAGCGGAGCCTTGAACATTACCGAACTTAAATTCATCGATATTATCAATATCGATATCAGCTACTTCAAAACCATTTAATACCTGGTTGGTAATGTGTCGAGGGATTCCACGTACGTCAAACATTTCCCTGTCCCGTGTAGATAAAGCAAATCCATTATTACCTGAACTGTACACAAATACTGGAAGCTGAATTACAATTTCCGATACCATGTCATAGGATTATGGCTTTTGATTATAAGAAACATCGTCGGTAAAACTCTTATAACCAGCGGCAACAGAATCTCTAGATGCTTTAAGCACTCCTTTTCGTCTTATAGTTGCAAAGTTATTATTGACATACAGATTTACACCCAGAAAGGTAAGGTCCATTATGTTCTTGCAGTCTGTTATTGAGGCAGGATTGTTATATAGAGATACACCAGGGTTATAATTACTGTTTACCATCCCCCAATTATACTGTCCCAAAGCACTGTTAAGAAAGAACAGAGAAGAAATAAGAACTAAAGTTCCAATTCTCCATAAGAAATAAGCACGACTACATTTTACCATCGATTAACCTATAGGTTATCTAGTAGAAACGTTTTTCAGTGAGAAAGGATGCCTTTAATTTTCAATCAAATTTTGGCTAAAGTCGGGATACAGAAGATATTTTTTTCGAATTTCCATAAATACAGCAATATCCTTCTCCCAACTTTTCCGTATTTCGGCCTCACTCTTACCTTCTATTATTTGTTCCTTCAATGTCGAATTACCTGCTAACTTATTGAAGTAATTATTGAAAAAATCATCTTCGCTTGAAAGGTTCTTATAGACATCTAATAGCCAAAATAAATTTAATTGTTTACTCGCAGGCATAATGTTCTCCCCATAAATACTTAAATCAAAACCTTGACAAGCCACCCCTTTGTGTTTCGGATTAAGACTTGCACCAATTATGCTTTCAGGAGTAAATGAGTACTTACCCAAAGTTAACTTTGGGTGTCCCACAGATTGAAACGGTTTCTTTGTCCCTCTTCCAATACTTACGGTAGTTCCTTCGAAAAGGCAAAGTGATGGATACAAATAAATGGAGGACATATTAGGTAGATTCGGGGACGGTTTAATTGGAAGCTTGTATAAAAAATCATGGTCATAGCCTTTGCATGGGATTGTTACTAAATCGCATTTCTTTTTTTTCTTCAACCAACCTTCTCCGTTAACCATGAGAGCGTATTCAGCCATCGTCATGCCATATACAATAGGAACTTTATGCAACCCAACGAAAGATGAAAATTTTGGATCAAGAACTGGTCCATCTACAAAATGCCCATTAGGATTTGCTCTATCCATTACGATCATCTGGATATCATTTTCTGCACATGCTTCCATCGCATATGTCATTGTCGAAATATATGTATAAAACCGAACGCCGACATCCTGTATATCAAACACTACAACATCAATACCGTCTAAGTCTTCATTGCTAGGCTTCTTCTTATTACCATATAAAGACACAACAGGTAAACCGGTCTTAGCATCTGTATAGTCGGCTAAATGTTCTCCTGCATCTCCTACCCCTCTAAATCCATGTTCTGGGCTAAATATTTTAGTTACATTAATATCATATCGAAGCAAGGCATCTACCAAGTGCATATTACCTATCATGGAAGTTTGATTTCCAATAACGGCAACCGATTTACCCAATAACAATTCTTTATATGCCTTTAATTGATGACTTCCAGCAAGAAACACTTCACGTTCCTCAGGAATCGGATTCATCACTTTATTACCAGTAACTTTTTCTGATTGACCACAACTATAAAGAGCCAATAAAGAGAGTACTATTAAAAAGATTAATTTTTTATCTTTAGATTTCAATCTTGTGGATTTTAAAATTCTCAACTTATCTAATTACGCCTTGAATCTAGAACTTTTTATTGCTAAAAAAATAATTTTTGGTAAAAATGATTCACAAAATACATCTAGAACTATTGTTAAAGTAGCAACCTTTAGCATTGCTCTCGGATTAACTATAATGATTCTTTCGATTGCTATACTAAACGGTTATCGTGATCAAATTACAAGCAAGGTTATTGGGTTTAGTTCTCATATTCAAATAACAAGTTTCGACAATACCTCTTTCGACAGTTATCCTATAAAAGAAGATCAACCTTTTTTACAAGAATTTGATTCAGTAAAAGAAATTCGCCATACGCAAGGGTATGCACTTAAAACTGGCATCTTAAAAAGCAACGATGAGATCTATGGGATTTTACTCAAAGGCATTGATCAAAATTACGATTGGGATTTCTTTGAGAGTAAAATAATTTCGGGTAACAGGCTCCCCGAATATAAAAAAGGCAAGAATCAAATATTGCTTTCGAAGTTTATGTCTGACAAACTTAAACTTGGCGCAGGAGATAATTTGTTTGTTTACTTCTTAAAAGATGACAAACAACGTATCAGGAAATTTGAAATAGCCGGTATTTATGAAACAGGGCTAATTGACTTTGATAAACTATATGCTCTAACAAATATTGACGTAGTTCAGAAACTAAATGGCTGGCAAAATGACGAAGTTGGTGGTTTTGAACTATTCCTTCATGATATCGATAATCTTGAGGGCATTAATGACTATGTATACGATGCTATCGGTTCACAACTCATTTCGATCTCAGTCGACACCAATCACCCAGAAATTTTCAGTTGGTTAGAATTACAAAACATTTACGTTCAGATAATACTTGTATTGATGGTTCTAGTAGCATCAATAAATATTATTTCAACATTACTGGTTACTATATTAGAAGGTACTGGGATGATCGGCATACTCAAAGCACTCGGCGCAACGGATTGGACAGTTCAAAAGATCTTCATCTACCAATCAATCTCTATAATTGGCAGAGGAGTATTCTGGGGTAACTTGATTGGAGTTGGACTGGCATTAATTCAACATCAGTACTCGTTAATAACACTTCCTCAAGAGTCTTATTTTATTGATTACGTTCCCATAAACATTACCTTTTTTCACGTCCTCTTCCTTAACTTTGGACTACTTGTGATTTGCACAACAACATTAATTATTCCATCGTATATAGTCAAAAGAATATTGCCTATCAAAACGATTAAAATCAACTAATAAACAACCTGCATTATGTATTTCGAGGATATTTTAGGAACCATTGGTAATACTCCACTTGTGAAGTTAAATCATGTAACCAAAGAAATTGATGCGCTTGTTCTGGCCAAAGTAGAAACCTTTAATCCAGGGAATTCGGTTAAAGACAGAATGGCTGTTAAAATGATTGACGATGCCGAAGCTGATGGAAGGTTAAAACCAGGAGGAACTATTATCGAAGGAACTTCTGGAAATACAGGGATGGGACTTGCGTTAGTGGCAGTAGTGAGAGGTTACAAGTTAATATGTGTTATTAGCGATAAGCAGTCCAAAGAAAAAATGGATATACTGAGAGCCGTAGGTGCAGAAGTTGTTGTTTGTCCAACTAATGTAGAACCAGATGATGAGCGATCGTACTATTCAGTTTCGAAAAGATTAGCTAAGGAGACACCTAATAGTTGGTATGTAAATCAATACGATAACCCATCTAATGCCATCGCACATTACGAGCAAACTGGTCCTGAAATTTGGGAACAAACAGAAGGGGAAATTACGCATTTCGTTGCTGGAGTAGGTACGGGCGGAACTATTTCTGGAGTTGGAAAATATCTCAAAGAGAAAAACCCTAATATTAAACTTTGGGGCATCGATACATATGGATCTGTTTTCAAGAAATACCATGAAACCGGTGAGTTCGATGAAAATGAAATCTACTCCTATATAACTGAAGGTATTGGCGAGGATATTCTTCCTGAAAATGTAGACTTTGATATTATTGATGGTTTTACAAAAGTTACCGATAAAGATGCGGCTGTTTACACACGTAAAATCGCTAAAGAGGAAGGAATATTCGTTGGTAATTCTGCAGGGTCTGCTATAAAGGGATTACTTCAGCTGAAAGAGCATTTTAAACCAGAGGATATGGTTGTGGTGATGTTTCACGATCATGGAAGCAGGTACGTTGGCAAAATGTTTAATGACGACTGGATGAGAGACAGAGGTTTTCTTGACATAGACATTAAATTAGCTGTACAACTTATAAGCAATCATATAGATCAGCCTATGATTACCGTTAAAACGGAAGAACTTGTTTCGCACGCGATAGAGAGAATGAAGAAATATAACATCTCACAAATCCCTGTGGAAGACTCAAATGGGCTTGTGGGCTCAGTTGATGAAAGCGACTTGTTTAAATTATACTTTAACGATAAAAACGTTGCAGATACACCTATCAAGGATATAATGAAAGGCTCCTTTCCTATTGTTGGCAAAAACGCATCAATTGAAGAAGTGTCCAGACTAATTCACAAAGATAACAACGCTGTTCTTGTAGAACTAGAAGACAATAAATATCATATCATAACTAAGCATGATGTGATAAGCGCTATAAGCTAAGAAAAAATATTCGGGTAATATATTAGAAACAGATTCGGAAGGGAATTTCGTGTAAGTTTCAAATTCTGTTTAGAATTCAAAACTTACACTTAAAACTCTTTAATTAAGCCTCTGCGGCCGGCCCGCCAAAATTCATTGGAACGGTAGCCTGAGGTTCCATTTCAGGAATTGCACCATGCGTGCTTTCAAACTTTACAATATTATTATTAAGCGCTGATAATAACCGTTTAGCATGTTGAGGTGTAAGTACAATTCTAGATTTTACTTTCGCCTTTGGCAAGCCTGGCATTACTCTAATAAAGTCTAAAACAAATTCAGAGTTAGAGTGATTCACGATAGCAAGATTTGAATAGATACCATCCGCAATCTCTTCAGATAATTCAATATTCAATTGATTTTTATCCTTTCCTTCTATTTCGCCAGCCATCTTATCAACACTATTCAATTACTACTGCCTCTGTTACTTCCTCAGCCACTTCTTTACTAGTACCTGTAAGTTTATCATATTCACTTTGAGAACCCACAACTATGTTCGAGTATTCTCTAACGCCAGTACCTGCAGGAATTAAATGACCAACAATAACATTCTCCTTAAGGCCTTTTAAGTAATCTTCCTTCCCATTAATGGCAGCCTCATTAAGAACCTTAGTAGTTTCCTGGAACGAAGCAGCAGAAATAAACGAATCTGTCTGTAAAGATGCTCTAGTTATACCTTGAAGAATAGGACTAGAAGTTGCATTAATAGCGTCTCTGGACTCTATTAACTTCTTATCCTTTCTTTTTAGCATTGAATTTTCATCTCTTAGTTTTCTAGAAGTAATTATTTGCCCAACTTTCACAGTAGCAGAATCTCCACTATCAAGAACAACTTTACGACCAAAAATCCAATCATTTTCACCTCTAAAGCTAAGCTTGGTAACACTTTGCTTCTCTAAGAATTTAGTATCCCCTTGATCAGCAATAATTACTTTCCTCATCATTTGACGAACAATAACTTCAAAATGCTTATCATTAATCTTCACACCTTGCAAACGATAAACTTCCTGAATTTCATTCACTAAGTACTCTTGTACTTTAGTTGGTCCTTCAATAGCCAAGATATCAGCAGGAGTAATTGCTCCCTCAGATAACCTTGTACCAGCTCTTACATAGTCATTTTCTTGAACAAGAATATGCTTAGATAATGAAGCCAAGTATTTCTTAATCTCACCCGTTCTCGATTCAACAATTATCTCTCTATTACCTCTCTTGATTTTTCCAAAAGAAACAACTCCATCAATTTCAGAAACAACAGCTGGATTAGAAGGATTACGTGCCTCAAACAATTCAGTTACTCTTGGTAGTCCACCTGTAATATCACCCGTTTTACCAGATGATCTAGGTATCTTAACAAGAATTTGTCCTGCACTAATCTTTTGCCCTTTGTCAATTGAAATATGCGCACCAACCGGAATATTATAAGAATTCAAAACATCTTTGCCACTCATAATATGCATAGCAGGGTTCTTTGTCTTATCCTTTGAATCGATTATTACCTTTTCCTTAAATCCAGTTTGCTCATCAGACTCTTCTCTAAATGTATATCCTTCTTCAATACTCTCAAACTCAACCTTACCAGCTGATTCAGAAATAATTACCGCATTATATGGATCCCATTCGCAAAGAATATCTCCTTTTTTAACTTTAGAACCATTCTTAATAAATAAGTGTGCACCATAAGGAATATTATTTGTAGATAAAATAATTCCTTTTTCATCATCAATCAAACGCATCTCTGCAGAACGTCCAATAACCACTACTTCATCTTTAGAATTCTTAACTGTCTTGAGTTCATCAATATCTAATTTACCGTCAGCTTTTGCAACAATACTAGATGCAACAGTAGAAGTGGAAGCAGTACCCCCAACGTGGAAAGTTCTAAGCGTTAACTGTGTACCCGGTTCACCAATAGACTGAGCAGCAATAACACCAACGGCTTCACCTCTCTGAACCATAAATCCAGATGCAAGGTTTCTACCATAGCATTTAGCACAAACGCCTCTTGTCATCTCACAAGTAAGTACAGAACGTATTTCAACATGTTCTATCGGAGAATCCTCAATGATCTTAGCAACTTCTTCAGTAATTTGCTCTCCAGCTTCAATAATTAATGCATCATCAAGTGGATTAAATACATCATGAACCGTTGTCCTACCCAGTACTCTATCGTATAAAGATTCTACTTCTTCTTCATTCTTTTTAAGAGCTGATGCTATTAGGCCTCTAAGCGTACCACAATCTGCATCGGTAATTACTACATCTTGAGCAACATCTACTAATCTTCTAGTCAGGTAACCCGCATCAGCTGTTTTAAGCGCTGTATCTGCCAAACCTTTTCTAGCACCGTGAGTAGAAATAAAGTACTCAAGAATTGACAAACCTTCTTTAAAGTTTGCAAGAATTGGATTTTCGATAATTTCTCCTCCTGTTGCACCAGATTTCTGAGGTTTAGCCATTAGACCCCTCATTCCCGATAACTGTCTAATCTGCTCTCTAGAACCCCTAGCACCAGAATCAAACATCATATAGATTGAGTTAAACCCTTGCTTGCTTTCCTTAATGGTATCCATTAAGTTTTGAGTAAGCTTTGCATTCGCATTACTCCAGATATCTACAATTTGATTATAACGTTCGTTGTTCGTTATAAATCCCATTCCATAGTTTTTCTTAACCTCATCTACTTTAGCGGCAGCTGTAGCAACTAATTCAGCTTTAATATCTGGGATAATAATATCTTCAAGATTAAACGACAAACCTCCTTTAAATGCCATGGTAAATCCCATGTCCTTAATTTCGTCAAGGAATGCAGCTGTATTTGCCATACCCGTTCTCTTTTGGATAAGACCAATAATATCTCTTAATGCTTTTTTAGTTAAAACTTCGTTTATATAGCCTACTTCTTGAGGTACAACTTCGTTAAATAAAACTCGGCCACAAGTAGTATCAATAATAGCAAGTTTTGTTTCACCATCATCACCTAAAACTTCTGTTCTAATTTTAATCCAAGCATGTAGATCTACTTTCTTCTCATTGTAAGCAATGATAAGTTCCTCAGGAGAATAAAAAGATAATCCTTCACCTTTAACAGGAGCCCCTTCTTCACTCACTCTACCTTTGGTCATATAATATAGACCCAAAACCATATCCTGCGAAGGAACAGTAACTGGAGCGCCATTTGCAGGGTTAAGAATATTATGAGAAGCTAACATTAACATTTGAGCTTCCAAAATAGCTGCATTACCTAAAGGTAAATGAACCGCCATCTGATCACCATCAAAATCCGCGTTAAACGCTGTACAAACTAAAGGATGTAACTGTATTGCTTTCCCTTCAATAAGTTTTGGTTGGAAAGCTTGGATACCTAATCTGTGAAGAGTAGGAGCCCTGTTAAGCATAACTGGATGCCCCGTTAATACATTTTCCAATATATCCCAAATTACCGCATGCTTTTTATCTACAATTTTCTTTGCAGACTTCACTGTTTTCACAATGCCCCTTTCAATAAGTTTTCTAATGACAAACGGCTTGAAAAGTTCAGCGGCCATGTCTTTAGGAAGACCACACTCATGTAGCTTCAAATCTGGCCCTACAACAATTACAGATCTTGCAGAATAATCTACCCTCTTTCCTAATAAATTTTGACGGAATCTACCAGACTTACCCTTTAAACTATCACTTAATGACTTAAGCGCTCTGTTTGATTCAGTTTTAACAGCACTTGCCTTACGTGTATTATCAAGTAATGAATCTACAGCTTCCTGCAACATTCTTTTTTCGTTACGTAAGATTACTTCAGGAGCTTTAATTTCAATCAATCTTTTTAGTCGATTGTTTCTAATGATTACCCTTCTGTATAAATCATTCAAATCAGAAGTCGCAAAACGACCACCATCTAGAGGTACCAATGGACGTAATTCAGGTGGAATTACAGGTACTACCTTGATGATCATCCACTCAGGCTTGTTAACAATCCTAGTGTTGGCATTTCTAAATGCTTCAACAACTTGAAGCCTTTTTAACGCTTCATTCTTTCTTTGTTGCGAAGTTTCTTTGGAAGCCTTATCTCTTAATTGGAAAGAAAGATCATCCAAATCAATTCTAGAAAGCAAATCAAACAATGCTTCCGCACCCATTTTTGCAATAAATTTCTCTGGATCAGAATCATCTAGATACTGACTTTCAATAGGTCTAGCTTCTAAAATATCAAGGTATTCTTCCTCCGTTATGAAATCCAAATACTGATAAGGCTCACCCTCTTTATTTAACGTACCTGCAGCTTGAATGATTACATATCTTTCATAATAGATAATCATGTCCAACCTTTTGGTAGGAAGACCTAATAAATAACCAATTTTATTAGGTAACGATTTAAAATACCAAATATGGGCAACTGGTACAACTAGAGAGATGTGTCCCATTCTCTCACGACGTACTTTTTTCTCCGTCACTTCAACACCACATCTATCGCAAATAATTCCACGATATCTAATTCTCTTGTACTTTCCACAATGGCATTCCCAGTCTTTAACAGGACCAAAAATTCTTTCACAGAATAAACCATCTCTTTCAGGTTTATAAGTTCTGTAATTAATTGTTTCTGGTTTCAACACTTCACCACTAGATCTTTCTAAAATCATTTCTGGTGACGCTAAACTGATAACGATTTTTTTAAAATCGTTCTTTATCTTACTTTCCTTTTTAAAAGCCATTAATCAACAATTATTAGTAATTAATAATTTACTTCTTTTTTACTCTAATGCTATATTCAATCCTAATCCTCTAAGTTCATGCAATAATACACTGAAGGACTCAGGAACTCCAGGTGTAGGCATTGCCTCTCCTTTAACGATAGCTTCATAAGCTTTCGCTCTACCACTAACATCATCTGATTTTATAGTCAATAATTCTTGAAGAATATTTGCCGCACCGAATGCTTCAACTGCCCAAACTTCCATCTCTCCAAAACGTTGACCACCAAACTGTGCTTTACCACCAAGAGGTTGTTGTGTAATGAGTGAATATGGCCCAATTGATCTCGCATGCATTTTATCATCAATCAAGTGATGTAGTTTAATCATATAGATCACACCAACTGTCGCAGGCTGATCAAATTTATCACCTGTACCACCATCATATAGATATGTCATACCATATTCTGGTAATCCAGCATCTTTCACATATTTGCCAATTTCCTCAACAGATGCTCCATCAAAAATGGGAGTTGCAAACTTAACACCTGTTTGCACACCAGCCCAACCAAGAACCGTTTCATAAATCTGGCCTAAGTTCATCCTAGAAGGTACACCAAGTGGATTAAGTACAATATCAACAGCAGTACCATCTTCCAAGAAAGGCATATCCTCTTCTCTAACTATTTTAGCAACGATACCTTTATTACCATGACGTCCAGCCATTTTATCACCCACTTTAAGTTTCCTTTTTTGAGCAATATAAACTTTAGCCATTTTAACAATACCAGAGGGCAATTCATCACCAACCGTTATAGCAAACTTCTTTCTTCTGAATTCACCTAACTCTTCATTAAACTTTACATTGTAGTTATGTAATAATTTTTTAATGACGTTATTTTTATCTGAGTCTGTAGTCCATCTACTTGAATCGATATCAGCATACTCAACTTTTTGAAGAAGTTTTTGTGTGTATTTTGTTCCTTTCTTGATGATCTCTTCATTAAAGTGATTAATTACACCTTGCGAAGTCTTACCATTCACGATAGAAAACAATCTCTCCACTAACAAGTTCTTTAACCTAGCATTCTCAGCATCATGATCAGACTCGATTGCATCAATTACAGATTTATCTTGTGTTTTATGCTTTCTCTCTTTAAGAGCTCTAGTAAATAATTTCTTACCAATTACGATACCGTTAACAGACGGCGATACTTTTAATGAGGCATCTTTAACATCTCCTGCTTTATCTCCAAAAATTGCTCTCAATAGTTTCTCTTCAGGAGAAGGATCCGTTTCTCCTTTAGGGGTTATTTTCCCAATTAAGATATCTCCTTCTTTAACTTCAGCACCGATACGAATCAATCCATTTTCATCTAGATCCTTCGTTGCTTCTTCACTTACATTAGGAATATCAGGAGTAAGTTCCTCTAAACCACGTTTAGTATCTCTTACGTCCATAGAATATTCATCTATGTGTATAGAGGTAAAGATATCGTCTTTAACAACCTTTTGAGAGATCACAATTGCATCCTCAAAGTTATACCCTTTCCAAGGCATAAAAGCTACTTTTAAGTTACGACCTAAAGCTAACTCACCGTTATCCGTAGCATAACCCTCACATAACACCTGACCTTTTCTTACCTTCTCACCTACTACAACAATTGGCCTCAAGTTAATACAAGTACTTTGATTCGTTTTCTTGAATTTTGTTAACCCATAGCTTTTTACAGTATCATCAAAGCTGATTAATTCATCTTCTTTGCTTCTACTATATTTAACTCGAATTTCATCTCCATCAACATATTCGATAATACCTTCGCCTTCTGCATTAATTAGAACTCTAGAATCTTCAGCAACTTTGGCTTCCAATCCAGTTCCGACTACAGGAGCTTGTGGATTTAATAATGGTGTAGCTTGACGTTGCATATTCGATCCCATCAGGGCTCTATTCGCATCATCATTCTCTAAGAATGGAATTAAAGATGCAGCAATAGACGTAATCTGATTAGGAGCAACATCAATTAAATCGACATCCTTCGGTGGCACAACAGGAAAATCACCCTCGAATCTTGCTTTAACTTCCTTATTAATGAACTTTCCAGCATCATCAATAGGAGCATTCGCTTGAGCGATTGTATGAGAATCCTCTTCCTCCGCACTTAAATACTTAGGAACTGTAACGAAATCCACTTTACCATCAGTAACACTTCGGTAAGGTGTTTCAATGAATCCAAGCTTATTAATTTTCGCGTATACGCAAAGAGAAGATATCAAACCAATGTTTGGTCCCTCTGGAGTTTCAATAGTACAAAGTCTACCATAATGCGTATAATGAACATCCCTTACCTCAAAACCAGCTCTTTCTCTTGATAAACCACCTGGTCCAAGTGCAGAAAGTCTTCTTTTGTGCGTAATCTCAGCTAATGGATTCGTTTGATCCATAAACTGTGACAACTGGTTAGTTCCAAAGAATGAATTAATAACAGAGGACAGAGTCTTTGCATTAATCAAATCGATAGGAGTAAAAACCTCATTATCTCGAACATTCATTCTTTCACGAATAGTTCTAGCCATTCTTGAAAGCCCAACACCGAATTGAGTGAACAGTTGCTCACCAACAGTTCTTACTCTTCTATTACTTAAATGATCAATATCATCAACATCTGCTTTTGAGTTAACCAACTCGATCAAATAAGTTATTATGCAAATAATATCTTCTCTAGTTAAAGTCTTTGTATCTACAGGTGTATCTAAGTTTAATTTCTTATTAATTCTGTATCGACCAACTTCACCTAAATCATACCGTTTATCAGAGAAGAATAATTTATCAATTACACCTCTTGCAGTTTCCTCATCTGGAGGCTCAGTATTTCTTAACTGACGATAGATATATTCTACAGCTTCTTTACCAGAATTCGTAGCATCCTTTTGTAAAGTATTGTAAATAATTGCATAGTCAGCAGTATTTACATTCTCCTTGTGTAGGATGATTGATTTAGTTTCAGATTCAAGAATAAGTTCGATATGCTCTTTTTCAATAACAGTCTCTCTATCGATTATCATTTCATTTCTTTCGATAGAAACAACCTCACCAGTATCCTCATCAACAAAATCCTCGATCCAAGTTTTTAATACTCTTGCAGCAAGTTTTCTACCGATAACTTTCTTAAGAGCGGCTTTGCTAACTTTCATTTCATCAGCCAAGTCAAAGATCTGAAGGATCTCTTTGTCACTCTCATAACCAATTGCCCTAAGCAAAGTAGTAACAGGTAACTTTTTCTTACGATCGATATACGCATACATTACGTGATTAATATCCGTCGTAAACTCAATCCAAGATCCTCTAAAAGGAATTACCCTTGCAGAGTACAGTTTTGTACCATTTGCATGAAAATTTTGACCAAAGAAAACACCAGGCGATCTATGCAATTGCGAAACGATAACTCTTTCTGCTCCGTTTATTATAAACGAACCTTTAGGAGTCATATAAGGGATAGTTCCCAAATATACATCTTGCACAATTGTTTCGAAATCCTCATGTTCAGGATCAGTACAATACAGCTTAAGCTTTGCCTTTAACGGCAAGCTATAAGATAAACCACGCTCACAACATTCCTCTAAAGAATATCTAGGTGGATCTATAGAATATCCCAAAAACTCCAATACAAACTGATTCCGTGAATCAGTTATAGGGAAGTTTTCAGCGAAAACTTTATAGAGACCTTCGTTGTTTCTCTTTTCAGGTGCAGTGTTAATCTGAAAAAAGTCCGTATACGACTGGATTTGCACATCAAGAAAGTCAGGGTACTCTAACTTATTTTTCGTTCTCGAAAAATTAATCCTCTTTTCTGTAGCCATGTAATAATATAATTAGTTAAGAAATATAACTCTGAAAAAATCTCAATTGCGAAACAAGAAAACACTAACCTGACTAAGCCAGGTTAGCACTGGAATCAGTTGATTATTTTAATTCAACTGAAGCTCCAGCTTCTTCTAATTTTGCTTTAAGAGACTCAGCTTCGTCCTTAGACACTGCTTCTTTAATAGCTTTCGGTGCTCCGTCTACCATTTCTTTTGCCTCTTTAAGACCTAAACCAGTTAGTTCTTTAACTAATTTTACTACTGCTAATTTTGAACCACCTGCTTCAGTTAAAACTACATCGAATTCAGTTTGTTCCTCACCTGCTTCTTCAGCTGCTCCTGCTCCAGGACCTGCTACTGCAACTGCTGCTGCCGCTGGTTCGATACCGTGCTCATCTTTCAAGATTCCAGCCAACTCATTGACTTCTTTTACTGATAAACTTACTAGTTGATCTGCAAATGATTTTAAATCTGCCATTGTATTAAATTTAATTGTTGTTGTATATAAAATTATTCTTGTCTCTCCCCTAAGGTTTTAACAATTCCCGATAATGTCTGTCCTCCTGATTGAAGAGCAGAAATAACATTTTTAGCTGGAGATTGAAGTATTCCAATCACTTCCCCAATCATTTCGTTTTTAGACTTGATGTTACTTAACATTTTCAAATTCTCATCACCAATGTATACTGTCTCTTCAATGAAAGCAGCTTTAACATAAGGCCTATCCTTTTTCTTTCTAAACTTCTCTATTAGTTTAGCTGGCTCACTTGCACTTTCAGAAAACATAATAGCTGTGTTTCCTTTTAACACATCGTATAACTCGGAGTAATCTGTTTCCGAATTCTCCATTGCTCTTTTCAACAATGTGTTTTTCGTAACCGATAAAGTCACATTCTTGTCGAAGCACATTTTACGCAACTTACTTGTGCCTACCATATCCATTCCGGATATATCGGTAATATATAAATTGGCGCTATTTGCTAGCTCTGTAGTTAAGCTTCCTATTAACTGATCTTTTTCCGCTCTTGTCATGATAACAATCTTCTATATTATATTACAATGTTTTCGTGTCAACCGAGACAGAAGTACTCATCGTACTACACATTGATAAACTTTTAATGTAAATACCCTTTGTAGATGCAGGCTTCAACTTAATAATAGTTTGAATAAGCTCATTTGCATTCTCAGAAATTTTTTCTTTATCAAAAGAAGCCTTTCCAACAGCAGAATGAATAATCCCAGTTTTATCTACTTTAAAATCAATCTTACCCGCTTTAATTGCAGTAACAGCCTTCCCAACTTCCATTGTAACTGTACCTGTTTTAGGGTTAGGCATTAATCCACGTGGTCCTAAAACTTTTCCTAATGCGCCAATTTTACCCATTATGCTAGGCATAGTAATAATTGAATCAATATCTGTCCAACCACCTCTGATCTTCTCAATATAATCATCCAACCCAACAAAATCAGCACCAGCTGCTTTAGCTTCCTCTTCCTTGTCTGGAGTACATAATACTAAAACTGTAACTTCCTTACCAAGACCATGAGGAAGAGCAACATTACCTCTTACCATTTCATTTGCCTTTGTTGGATTTACATTTAACCGAACACTTATTTCAATGCTTGAATCAAAGTTTGTATTAGTAATATCCTTTACTATTCCAGCAGCCTCAAGTAACGAATATTGCTTTTCAGCATCGTATTTACCTTGCGCCTCTTTTTTCTTTTTTGTTAATCTAGCCATCAGAATTAATTCTATCTATTCTTAAAACGGTTTAGCACCTTTTACGTTGATCCCCATACTACGAGCTGTACCTGCAACCATCTTCATTGCCGACTCTATTTTAAAAGCATTCAAATCTGTCATTTTCATTTCAGCAATAGTTCTAATCTGATCCCAAGTAACAGACCCAACTTTAATTCTATTAGGTTCTGAAGATCCAGACTTTAACTTAAGAGCCTCTTTCAATTCTATTGCTGCAGGAGGAGTTTTGATTACAAAATCAAACGATTTATCTGCATATACCGTAATAACTGCAGGTACAATCTTACCTCTCTTATCTTCTGTTCTTGCATTAAATTGCTTGCAAAAATCCATGATATTCACACCTTTTGCTCCAAGAGCAGGTCCTACTGGTGGTGAAGGGTTTGCACTTCCTCCTTTAATTTGCAATTTAATTAACGCTGATACTACCTTTGCCATTTTATCTTTTGATTACATTTCTTTTTCAACCTGCATATAGCTTAACTCCAATGGTGTTTTTCTACCGAAAATCTTAACCATCACTTTAAGTTTCTTCTTCTCCTCATTAATTTCTTCAATCGTACCCGAGAAGCTACTAAACGGACCGTCGATGACTTTAACTGACTCACCAACAATGAATGGAATATTCATTATTTCAGCAGTTTCAGCCATTTCATCAACCTTTCCTAATATTCTATTAACCTCAGTTTGTCTTAATGGAACTGGGTCTCCAGCTTTAGTTCCCAAAAATCCAATAACATTGGTTACATTTTTAATTGCAAAAACAATCTCTCCAACCAATTCCGCTTCAATAAGAATATAACCAGGGAAAAAATTTCGCTCCTTGCTAACTTTCTTTCCTTTCCTTATCTGATAGACCTTTTCTGTAGGAATAAGAATCTGACCAACATATTTAGTCATCTTCAGACGAGAAATCTCAAGCTCTATATAAGCTTTAACTTTCTTTTCCTTCCCACTAATAGCACGCACTACGTACCATTTTTTATTTGAGGTTTCTATTTTAACTTCTTCAGTCATTAATAATCGTAAGTAATTAGCTCATCATGTCGTAAAACATCTGCATGATAGTGCTAAAAGATTTATCCATCATTCCAATGATCAATGCAATAATCAACGATGCAACCATAACCACAATTGCGCTACTCTGCAATTCTTGCCATGTTGGCCATGACACTTTGTTGACTAACTCGTCCCATGTCGCTTTAAAATAGGTATTCAGTCCCATCGTTATTTGTTCTTTTGCACGGGTGGCAGGACTCGAACCTGCAACCAATGGTTTTGGAGACCACTACTCTACCAATTGAGCCACACCCGTACAGTACTTAAGTGAAAAATCACTTAAGCAAAGTACTAGTTGTTATTATTTTATGATCTCAGTTACTTGACCTGCTCCAACAGTTCGTCCACCTTCTCTAATTGCAAATCTTAATCCTTTGCTTAATGCAACAGGAGCAATTAATTTAACTATGATAGTTAAGTTATCTCCAGGCATTACCATTTCTCTTCCTTCTTCTAAGAAGATCTCACCAGTAACATCTGTCGTTCTTAAGTAAAATTGAGGTCGGTATTTGTTATGAAATGGTGTATGACGTCCACCTTCTTCTTTTTTCAAGATATAAGCTTCTGCTTTAAACTCAGTATGTGTTTTAACAGTACCAGGTTTAACGATTACCATACCTCTTTTGATATGCTCTTTTTCAATACCTCTTAATAAAAGACCAACGTTATCGCCAGCTTCACCTCTATCAAGAATTTTCCTGAACATCTCAACACCTGTAACAGTACTTGTCAATTTCTCAGCACCAAATCCTAAGATATCCACAGCTTCACCTGAATTAATAACTCCAGATTCAATTCTTCCTGTTGCAACAGTACCTCTACCTGTAATAGAGAATACATCTTCAACTGGCATTAAGAAATCCTTATCAACTTCTCTTATTGGAAGTGGAATATGATTATCAACTGCATCCATTAATTCCATAACACTTGCAATACCACCTTCAGTTCCCTCCAATCCTGCAAGTGCAGAACCCTGAATCACAGGAATATTATCTCCGTCGTAATCGTAGAAAGAAAGTAATTCTCTCACTTCCATCTCAACCAATTCTAACAACTCATCATCATCAACTAAATCTACTTTGTTCATGAAAACAACAAGACTAGGTACCCCAACTTGACGAGCTAATAAGATATGCTCTCTTGTTTGTGGCATAGGACCATCCGTTGCCGCAACAACTAATATCGCACCATCCATTTGAGCAGCACCAGTAACCATGTTCTTAACATAATCAGCGTGACCAGGACAATCTACGTGAGCATAATGTCTTGCTCCAGTAGAATACTCTACGTGAGCAGTATTAATAGTAATACCCCTTTCTTTTTCCTCAGGAGCCATATCTATTGAATCGAAAGCTTTTTTCTCTGCTAAACCCATAGAAGCCAATACCGAAGTAATCGCTGCAGTCAAAGTTGTTTTACCGTGGTCAACGTGACCAATTGTACCTATATTAAGGTGTGGTTTTGACCTATCAAAATTTTCCTTTGCCATGATCTTAAATGTTTATTGTTAATGTTACTTATTACTTAATTACTCTAATTTCTCTATTCTTTCTTTCTACCTCTACTTTCCGCGCGCCCTTTAATAAGAGCCAATGAGGGGAATTGAACCCCTGACCTCTTCCTTACCAAGGAAACGCTCTACCCCTGAGCTACATCGGCTTACCTAACCGATATTATTTTTGAGCGGGAGACGGGATTCGAACCCGCGACCCTCAGCTTGGAAGGCTGATGCTCTAGCCAGCTGAGCTACTCCCGCAATACCTTCTTCAGTGGGGAGAGAAGGATTCGAACCTTCGAAGGTAAAACCAACAGATTTACAGTCTGTCCTCGTTGGCCGCTTGAGTATCTCCCCTACTCTTTTTATTTCAATCTATAAAAGAACGTGAGCCGATGGAGGGAGTCGAACCCCCGACCTGCTGATTACAAATCAGCTGCTCTAGCCAGCTGAGCTACATCGGCAACGTATTTTCCATGCTTTTACACATACTTTCCCCTCAAAAAAAGGAGTGCAAATGTAATAAAGATTTATATATAACCAAAGCATATGAAATTAATTTGAGACAGATCATGAAAATAATTTCATCCCCTTGGATGTGCTTGCTTGTGTACATTCTTTAAACGTTCTATAGAATTACTCGCATATACTTGCGTTGCGGCTAAATTTGCATGACCAAGTAACTCCTTGATTGCGTTTATATCAGCGCCATTATTTAACATGTGTGTTGCAAATGTATGCCTTAAAACATGTGGACTTTTCTTTGACAATGTAGTCACCATATTAAGGTATTTTGTAACAATTCTATAGACTTTTTTTTCGTATAATTTTTTTCCTAAAGCGTCAACAAATAAATATTCAGGGTCAATTATTTCTATTTCCCCTTTTTTTAATTCAAAATCCCGGATCGATTCGAGCAATAATTTGTTAATCGGGATGATTCTTTCCTTATTTCTTTTTCCTAATACTTTAATCGATGAGTTAGCCTGATCAACATTTATTCTTTTTATGTTTATAAGTTCTGAAAGCCTAATTCCTGTTGCATAAAATAATTCTAAAACCAACTTATCCAAAACCCCATTAAAGTCGTCAGCAAACTCCATTTCTTCAAATAGCTCTTCCATTGCCTTTTCTTCTACAAAAACAGGCAACCGTTTCGACATTTTTGGTGCAATTATCTTGAGCATCGGATTCAACTCAATTTTTTGCTCTTTTAATAAAAACTTATAGTAAGTGTTTAACGTCGCGATTTTGCGATTTACGCTTTTTGTTGAAATCTCATTTTCTATGAGTTCAACAATCCAACTGCGAATCATCATGTGATTAACGTCGGTGATTTCTTCCGTTTCGAAGAAATCTTTTAGATATACTTTAAACTGTCGTAGGTCGGTTCCATACGAAACCAAAGTGCGTTCAGAATAACGCTTCTCTACTCTTAGGTACTCAAGGAACTTTTCTTGATGCATATAACAAAATAAGGAATACTTTTACTAAAGTACGCTATTCCTCGTTTTGTCTCAATTGCTGTACGTATGCTGCTTTAGCTCTTTGCTTTCTTATGATTACAGACTTTTTTGTGAATTGCTTGCGCTCTCGCACTTGTTTCATCACTCCAGTCTTCTCGAATTTCTTCTTAAATCTCTTTAAGGCTCTTTCTACTGGTTCTCCTTCTTTTACTGGTATAATTAACATATCTCGTTTTTTGAGTGGCGCAAATGTAATATTTTTTCAAGACTTTCTACTAGTCCTTTAATATTTGTTTAGCAATTACCATTTTTTGTATTTCTGTCGTTCCTTCTCCTATTGTACACAATTTAGAATCTCGGTAAAACTTTTCTACAGGAAACTCCTTTGTATAGCCATATCCTCCAAATATCTGAACAGCTTCGTTGGATACATTTACTGCCGCTGTACCACAATAGCATTTAGCAATTGCTGATTCTTTAATCACTATTTGTCCCCTATCTTTTAAATCTGCAGCCCGATATACTAATAGTTCGGCAGCTTCGACTTCCATCGACATTTCGGCCAATTTAAACGATATGCCTTGAAAAGCAGATATTGGTTTACCAAATTGCTCACGTTCTTTTGAATATTTAACCGCAGCCTCGTATGCACCCTTTGCAATGCCCAATCCTAGGGCAGCAATTGAAATCCTGCCTCCTTCAAGTAATTTTAATGCCTGAATGAATCCTTCGCCTACTTCACCAATCACGCTGTCCTTATGAATTCTACAATCGGTGAAAATCATTTCAGAAGTTTCCGAAGCCCTCATACCAAGCTTATCCAATTTTTTCCCACCTGCAAAGCCTTCAGTTCCTCTTTCAACTACAAAAGCCGTCATAGCATGAGAATCTCCTTTTTCTCCCGTACGCATAATAACAACCGCAATGTCGGATGAAATACCGTGAGTGATAAATGTCTTAGTTCCATTAAGCACCCAATGATCTCCATCCTTAACTGCTTTCGAGATCATTCCACCAGCATCGGAACCTGATGATGGCTCGGTTAAACCCCATGCACCAATCCATTCGGCACTTGCCAACTTAGGAAGCCAGCGTTTCTTTTGCTCATCATTTCCGAATTGATAAATATGACCTGAACACAAAGAATTATGGGCTGCTAATGACAATCCTATAGATCCACAAATTTTAGATACTTCGGAAACAACGGTTACATATTCTTTGTAATTGAATCCTGATCCACCATATTCTTCGGGTAATACCACGCCCATTAAGCCTAGCTTTCCTAACTCTTTAAATAATGGAATAGGAAATTCTTGTGCTTCATCCCATTTCATAATATTAGGACGGATATGTTTGTTGCCAAATTTTCTAATCATGTCGGCAACCATGAGTTGGTTTTCTGAAAGTTCGAAGTTCATTTTACGGATTGAATGTTGTAGATACTTACTGCTTAATTCGGAGAAAGTTACTATTAAGATTTGACTATCAATAATTCATTTTCAACAAAATGAGATAGAGAATGTTCTCCTATTCTTTTCAGCCCTTTTTGCAGCATTCCTAAAAGTCTCACTTCCTGACTCATCGGAGCAATAGATGTAACTTCCAAAGGTGTTGAATTTATTACAGGCTTGTCGATAATAATTATTGGCAAAAATTTCTGAATCGTTTTCCAATAAGTGCATGTTTGCATTATTTGGTGAACACGCTTAATCAATATGTTTGTTTTCCCATAGTTAGAAAGACTTCCCATTGCTTGGTTAATGTTTGAACTAATGTTCTTTCTACTTGTATTGCGCATTTTGTTGTGTATGCCCTTTTGACTCTTCAAAATCATTGTTGCATTTCTTTGAATCGAATCTAAGTAAAGTGAAGTTTCTGCAATTCTCCTTTTAACAATAAGACTCAACATTTCTATATCTGAATTCATCATAATAATTTATTTTAAGTGTAAGCGGTATAAATTATACTTGGTGGATTATTGATTGGGAATTTCCGAATTGAGAATTCATTTGAAGAGTAGCTCCAAAATTTTAGTCCCTACGCACTTATACGCTCCTACAAATTCATACGTAGAAAGATGCTGTTTGTTGTGGTACTAGTTGATTATCTAAGGATTGACTCTCCCCCTAACCTCCCGAAGTTTCGGGACACCAAGCCTCTCTACTATATAGCAGGGAATCACATTTGTGTTTATATCAGCTTTGTTACCACCCAAAATCCTAAAGAACAATTACATAATAGAGTTCACTTCAGGCTTATATATGGCTTCATTCTTTCAAATGCCAAGCTGTCGATAATTACGATGTTGCTCAACTCAATAACATTGACCATTTCCGAATGAGCTTGAAAATAGTTATAAATCGCCCTTGATTGGTTATAGTTTATATATGGATGCTTAGATAAGCGCTTGATATCAGTTTGGGCAATCTTAATCATTTCTACTTTATCAAGATCAACATGAAGGCGTAATGATATTTTATTCACTAAGCCTGAATCTAAACCATAGATTTCGTTGAGCTGGCCTAAGCTCCTAAATCCTCCCAAACTCTCTCTGTATTTTATTATTCGTTTCGACAAAACGGGACCAATCCCCCTGAGAGACTGTAATTGATTTGTATCGCAAGAATTTATCTCGAAAATTTCAAGAGTTTTTTTCTCTTTAACAAACTTTGGTTTGGTATTATCGACATATTTTGCTCTCTCTTTTTCTACTTTGATATTGATATAAGGCAGTAGTTCAGCATATTTCTTATCTGAGATGCAATACATTTTTTTCACATCTAATTCACTTCTAAACTTCCCTCCTTTGCTTTCATATCTTTTAATAACAGCAGCTTGCTTTTTCGACAGGCCAAGTTTCTGCCAGTTTTCAAGAGATAACCCATTCGGATCAAACATAAAAAGCTCTACCATTTTCACTTCTGGCTTCGACTCTTTTTCCTGATATGAAGCAAGCGTTGCTTCTACTTTAGGCTTTTTCTGATCTTCATCAATTATAATCGTAATCGGTTCTGCCTCTCTCTTAAAGTACAGCACAACAATTAAGAATACGATTAAAAATAGAAGTACTTGAATTCCGCTTTTTTCCCTTTCGGAATAGAAAAAATACGCCTTAAGAAATTTATTCGACACGTGAGATGAGAGTTTAGTGAAATGAAAAATATGAGATGAGAGATCGAAGAATGTTATTTATAGGTTTTTATCTCTCCCGATTTAATTCGTGATAAAAAACTAGAGAGGTCATTTTTAATACCTGGAGATAAAATTAACATACCAAATATATTGGGAACGCACATTAAAAATATCATTGCATCTGAGAAACCGACCACAGCACCTAATTCCATTGAAGAACCAATTACGATTACCACACAAAAGACAAACTTATATGAATACTCCACAATTTTCGATTCGCCGAATAAGAAGGTAACGCATTTCATTCCGTAATACGACCAAGAAATCATCGTAGAGAAGGCAAACAGTACTACTGCAATAGTAAGCACCCCTTTAAACCAAGGGAAGACACTTTCGAATGCACTTGATGTCATTTCAATGCCTCCCATTCCTGATTGATCATCATAAACTCCAGTGATTACAATAACAAGAGCTGTCATAGTACAAACAACTACAGTATCAATAAATGGTTCGAGTAACGACACTAACCCTTCAGTAATTGGCTCTTTAGTTTTAACCGCAGAGTGAGCAATTGCAGCAGAACCAATACCAGCTTCGTTTGAAAAAGCGGCACGCCTAAACCCCTGAATCATCACTCCTACTACTCCACCTATTACCGCATCATTACCAAATGCTCCACTAAATATTTTCCCCATAGCAGAAGGGATTTCTTCAAAGTATGCACCTAACACTATCAATGCAGCTAAACAGTATATACCACACATAAAAGGAACAATCTTGTCTGTTACTTTAGCGATACTTTTAATTCCACCAATAATAACAACCCCAACAATTAAGGAGATAATTAGCCCTACAAGCCAAGTGTTTTCTGCTAGGTACGTACCTTGAATCATTGGTAAATCAACGAATTGTTTGGTGGCCTGATTAATCTGAAACATATTTCCACCACCAAAAGAACCACCGATCCCCATTACTGCGAAGAACCCGCCTAATAATAATCCTGCTCTTCCCCAGTTCTTACCTTTCTGCGCAAATCCCTTTTTCAAATAATACATGGGACCACCTGAAACTTCCCCATTTTCATTGATCGTTCTATACTTAACTCCCAAGGTACATTCAACGAACTTTGAAGACATACCAAGTAATCCTGCAATTATCATCCAAAATGTAGCACCCGGCCCACCTATTGAAATAGCAATGGCAACTCCTGCAATGTTTCCTAAACCAACTGTTGCCGACAGTGCTGTTGTTAACGCCTGAAAATGGGATACTTCTCCTTTATCATTAGGGTCAGTATATTTCCCTTTAACAACGTCTATGGCTAATTTAAACCCCGAAATATTAATAAATTTTAAATAGAAAGTAAAAAATAGTGCACCTAGAACTAGCCACACCAAGACAATTGGAATTTCCATTTTCTCATCTTCACTATCTCCCTCAATTGTATAGATCGGATAAAAAACGTATTTCTGAATAATATTAGAAACAGGGGTAATACTTTTGTTAATTCTGTAATCTATAGAGGTGGTATCGACTGTATTTGCCTTCTCATCTGCAACGGCTAAACTCGTATTGAAAATAAAGGCGAATAAAAAAAGGTACTTAATTGCTTTCATAAATGCTTGTTATTTCTTGATGTTCAAATATATGACTTGTTCAAGAAACTATATAGAGAGTTGTTTCTTATTTAAGTTGATTGAGTACAATGTCAAGTCCTTCCTCAAAAGAAACAGGATTGTAATCCAATTCCTTTCGTGCTTTATCTAAGATAAAACCAGTTTTAGGCGGCCTTTTTGCCGATTGATTAAGACTTTCTGAAGTTATACATGATACATTTTCGGTATTCAAATTATAATGAGCACCAACCCGATTTACCAAATCTAAAATACTCATCATGTCTTTCCCCGAAATATGAAAATAACCAGTGCATTCGCGCTTTACAATTTCGATACATGCTTTCGCCAAATCTTCCGAGAGGGTTGGCATCCGAAACTGATCATCAACCACATTCATTGCATCGCCTTTTTCTAAACCGCCTTTAGCCCATAAAACCACGTTCGATCTGCTCATATCCTCAACAACGCCATAAACCAACATTGTTCTTACAACAGCCCATTTTAAACCGCTTTCCCTAACGAGATTGTCGGCGTCATTTTTCGTTTGGGCATAATAGCTTAGTGGATTAGGAATATCGTCCTCCTTATATGGGCCATCTTCACCATCAAATACAAAATCGGTTGAAAGGTGAACCAAATGACAATCCCACTTTTTGCATGCATCAATAAGGTTTTGAACTGCAATTACATTTAGTTTTTTCGCACCTTCACGATCATCTTCGCACTGATCAACATTTGTCATTGCGGCAGTATTGATAACTGCAGTTGGCTTATAGCTTTCAATAACCTTGTTTACTTCGGCTGCATTTGTTATGTCTAATGGGCTATAATTAAATTGAATCGACGTCATTCTATTAGCACCATTACTGGTGGCCAAGAAATCAAACTCGCCTTCTGCACTTAGTTGACTTATTATTTTTTGACCTAAAAGGCCATTTGAACCTGTTATTAGAATTTTTCCTTTCAAGTTATTCAATTTTAGATTTATAGAAAGCCAACCCAAAGTAAATTAGAACAGGAACACCTAACCCGCATATTACGGCAACCAAGAAGGCGATTCTGACATATCCTACATTCACGTCGAACTTTCTGCTCAACCAAACGCAAACTCCTAAAATTTTATCGTCATACATGCTTCTTCAATCCAAAGATGTCATTCAACTGCTTAATTTGATCTGGATTGCCAAGTACAAACATTTTTGAATTGGGCAGCAATTCGGTGCTCGCGCCTGGATTGATGATAAACTCGCCATCACTCGATTTAAATCCAATTATACTTGTTCCCGTTTTAAACCTCGTTTCAATTTCTCCCAATGTTTTATATCCAAAGTCTTCCGGTAATTCTTTAAACGAAATTTCTTCCAGATTTACCTCTGCATCTCCTTCTAAAGAAATATGATCTAAAAACTGAACGATATCAGGAGTAAGAACTAATGATGCCATATGAGCTCCACCAACTTTACTTGGCATAATAACGTTATCTGCTCCAGCAATTTTCAATTTCCTAACCGAATTATCCTCGGCTGCACTACTAATTATATTTAACCGAGGATTTATCTCCCTAGCTGTTAATACAACAAATAGATTATCTGCATCCTTAGGAAAGGTGGTTATTAGAGCTTTGGCATTTTGAATATTTGCAGCATGTAAAACACTATCACGGGTAGAATCTCCTTTAATAATATTTTCATGGCCTTCTTCTTGAGCTCGTTTAATTTTTTCTGGTTCGTTTTCTATAATAACGAAAGATTGGTTGTGCACTATTAAACTTTGAATTGCACGACCGCCATTTCGACCAAATCCGCATACTATAACATGGTTATTAAGTTTTGACATTTTTTTCTTCGATTTATTTTGGGCGAAATATTTTCTAAACTCGCCATCAAGCATGTATCGTGTAATAGACGAAATAGCAAAGGCAAATGTACCAAAACTGGTTAAGATGAGAAAGATTGTAAATATTCTTCCGTTGTCACTAAGTGAATGCACTTCGTTAAACCCTACACTCGACACGGTTATTAAGGTCATGTAAATGGCCTCAAGAAATGTGTATTCTTCAATAAGCATATAGCCTATACAACCTACACCAATGATATTTAGAAGCAGAAGCAGGGCGATGTATAACTTACCAAAATATTTCCAATGCATACTATTTACTTATAGATCCCAAAATGTTCTGCGTCTTCTGCCAAAGAAACTTTTATGATCTAACAAAAAGGCGAAAACGAGATATATAATTAACGGAGACCCCAAAGTTACAAATGAAAGGTAGATAAAATACAATCGAATTTTAGACGAATCAATTCCAAGCCTGTCACCAATCCATGAACAAACTCCAAACGCCCTTTTTTCAAAAATATCTTGAATCTTATCAATCATGATCCATGTGATTTATTATTTGATTGCCTATAGCGCAATCTAAGCATTTTTTCTCACTGCAATACGCTTTCTTAAGTTGAAGCAGGGCCTGACTATCGAATGCAGATTCCGCTCTCATACCCAGTCCTTTCATTTTATCTACAATCGAATTTTTTTCTACATCCACGTTCTGAAGGAGGTCTAACGCTCTTTCCTTAAACTCATCATTTCCTTTTTTTATGCCGTACACAAATAAAAATGGGGCGATGGTATTGATAATTAAATTATCGATTGATTTTTCGCCTATTCTTTTAGGCTTGTCGCATTTCACTTTTTTATCAAATGTGAAATGCCCACTCCAATAAGCAGATGCTTCTATGTCAAATATTTTTCTGATTTTCTTAACACTGGCTTCCGAAATTAATGTGTTAAAAAGATCCTTTTCTTTCGACATTAAATTAGCAAATTGAGAGATTCTTATTGTGGGGAAATTATTTGGGCGCATCCGAGAAAATTTCCACAAGTATTTTTGAAGAGGAAGCAAATCGTATTTCTTTTGCAAATGACTGTATTCCTTAATCAAATCGTTTGGATATGCATCTGTAAAAAAGTCATCCAAAAATCCCGACTGCCCAAATAAACATGCTTCTATTAAAAACGTCTCTTTTCTGTTGGCTCTAATAAATTTATGAGGAACCGATTTAGCCAAAAGCTCAAACGGCAAAGCGTTTACTTTAAATCCGAAGTTTTTGGCCAAGTGTACATAAAATACTTCTTCCCAATTATTCTTTGTTCGTTCTAAGTCGGCTAAAATCAAATTTGATTTATCCTCCATTCTATGAACCAACATCCTTTCGAGCCAATTGTTTACAATAAACGGATTTACCTTTGCAACAAAGTCTTGGCAAGGAATCCATTTTTTACTTTTTTCTAGCGCTTGAAAGCTTTTGAATAAATTTTCATCGAATTTATTCTTGATTTCAATTGTAGGAATTTCACCTCCGTTGCTTCGCAATATCTTTTTATCTGCATCGTAAACCACATGTAGAATTACATTATCGTAAGCCTCGTTTAAATGATGTTTGTGAGCCCGCCAATCTGAAGCTTTTACATGAATCTCTATGTTTCCTGCCCAAACAGTTCCGCCAATTTTAATTTTAGCATGGGAAAAATCGGGTCCGGCGTCATCATTTCTTATTCCGGGAGACATTATTATTACTTCTTCCTTTTGACTTGTTTTTAGTGAGTTTCGATCTATGAAATGATTTTTCCATAGATAATAAATGAATTCTTCGTGCATTGAGATGAGACATGAAAGGTGAGTATTATGCGCTTATATTAGACCACGTTCAGTAAGTATGGCCTCCATTTCTTTTTGAACTTCTTGTGCTTTTTCTTTTGCTTTTATTGCAAATTCCATTCCTTGTCCAGCGAAGATAACTCCCCTCGACATGTTTACCAATAATCCACATTTGTCGTTTAAACCATACTTTGAAACTTCCTGTAAGTCGCCGCCTTGTGAGCCAACTCCTGGTACTAATAAAAAGTGATCAGGTACAATTTTTCGAATATTTTCTAATTCGCTTGCTTTGGTTGCTCCAACAACGTACATGGTATTATCTAAGTGTCCCCATTTTTGGGAAATCTCAAGAACACGTTCATACAACTGTTTTCCTCCTTCCACAGCAATCGTTTGAAAATCCTTCGCGCTATTATTAGAGGTAAGTGCTAAAATAACCACCCATTTATTGTCATATTTTAAATAAGGACTAATTGCATCCTCTCCCATATAAGGATTGACGGTAACTGAGTCGAAACTTAATCTTTTAAAAAATGCCTTTGCATATTTATTGGAAGTGTTTCCAATATCACCTCTTTTGGCATCGGCTATTGTAAATATATCTTTAGGAATGTAAGCCATGGTCTTCTCAAGGCTCTTCCACCCTGCTGCACCTGTGCTCTCATAAAAGGCCAAATTAGGCTTGTAGGCAACACAAAAATCTTTGGTTGCATCAATGATGCTTTTATTGAATTCGTAGATTGGATCTTCGTATTTATGCAGGTGCGCAGGAATTTTATCATAGTCACTATCAAGACCAATACATAGGAATGATTTCTTTTCCTTGATTCTCTGAAAAAGGGTATCTCTGTCTAGTTTCATATCGTTATTATTCTCCTGAGCTTTCTTTTAACTTCTCGGTGTTCTCTGCTAATTGTAATTCATCAATAAACTCCTGGATATCTCCATTCATAAAGTTTGGGAGGTTATGCATAGAGAAACCAATTCGATGATCTGTTACTCGGCCTTGGGCATAATTATATGTCCTAATTTTAGCCGAACGGTCGCCAGTAGAAACCATCGTTTTTCTTTTTCCGCTAATTTCTTCCATATACTTATTGTACTCCAATTCGTAGATTCTACTTCTCAGCACTTTCATCGCTTTATCAAAGTTCTTCAATTGAGATTTTTGATCTTGGCATTGTGCTACAATTCCGGTTGGAATGTGAGTAAGTCTGATTGCCGAATAAGTAGTATTTACAGATTGCCCACCTGGTCCAGATGAACAGTAGGTGTCCTTTCTAATATCGTTAGGTTTAAGGTCGATGTCAAACTCATCTGCTTCCGGTAAAACAACTACAGACGCAGCAGAAGTATGTACCCTACCTTGGGTTTCTGTTTGTGGTACCCGTTGAACTCGATGAACTCCTGATTCATATTTCATCTGCCCGTAAACATCCACACCTATAACATTAAATACAATCTCTTTATATCCTCCAGATGTACCATGAGAAGTATCTACCAATTCCATTTTCCAACCTCTCGAATCACAATATTTGGAATACATTCGGTATAAATCTCCAGCAAAAATACTAGCTTCGTCTCCACCCGTACCAGCTCTAATTTCTACCAAAGCATTTTTATCATCGGCAGGATCTTTGGGAATAATTAAGAGTTTTATTTTTTCATCTAACTTTTCAAAAGCACCCTTGTACTCTTCTAGTTCTTCCTTAGCCATTTCCTTAAAATCAGGATCCTTCTCATTGCTAAGAATATCTTTGGCCATTTCAATGTTACTCAACAGGTCTTCGTACTCCTTAAAAGCATCTCCTACCCAGTTAAGATCTTTATATTCTTTATTAAGTTGCGCATAGCGTTTTTGATCCGTTATTATCTCTGGATCGGAAATTTGCAATTCCAATTCGCCCCACTTTGCATTTAATGTTCTTAGCTTATCTAACATTATATCTCTTAGAATTAATATTCAAATGTACCCAATTCGGATTTGATGGTTACCTTTTTCGCATTATGACTTTCAACCCTACCAATTACTTGCGCATCGATTTCAAAACTCTTACAAATGTCGATTATACTTTGTGCATGCTCCTGCCCAATGTAAATTTCCATTCTGTGCCCCATATTAAAAACCTTGTACATCTCTTGCCATGGCGTGCCAGATTGCTCCTGAATCATTTTAAATAATGGTGGCACATCAAACATATTGTCTTTAATTATGTGCAGGTTATCAATAAAGTGAAGAATCTTGGTTTGCGCTCCTCCACTACAATGTACCATTCCACTTATATCTCCTCTATGTTCATCAAGCATTTTACGAATTACCGGAGCATAGGTTCTAGTTGCAGAAAGCACCAATTGACCCGCATTTAAAGGTGTCAAATCAACTTTATCTTCCAAAGAAATCCCACCAGAATAAACTAAATCGCTAGGTACTTGAGGATCGAAACTTTCAGGATACTTTTCGGCCAATGCCTTATTAAAAACATCATGACGGGCAGATGTTAATCCATTACTTCCCATTCCGCCATTATAAATCTTTTCGTAAGTAGATTGCCCTGATGAAGACAAGCCAACTATCACATCTCCTGCTCCAATTTTCTCGTTGGTTATCACTTCCGATCGCTTCATTCTACAGGTTACAGTAGAGTCCACAATAATAGTTCTAACCAAGTCGCCTAAATCAGCTGTTTCGCCACCCGTAGAATGAATATCTATTCCTTGTTCTCTAAGTTCTGCTAAAATCTCTTCTGTACCATTAATGATAGCCGCTATAACTTCACCCGGAATCAGATTTTTATTTCTACCAATGGTTGACGAAAGCAATATTTTCTGAGTAGCACCAACACAAAGCAAGTCGTCTATGTTCATTACAATTGCATCTTGTGCAATTCCCTTCCAAACGCTTATATCGCCTGTCTCCTTCCAGTAAACGTATGCTAAAGACGATTTGGTTCCAGCACCATCGGCATGCATTATATTACAATAGTCGTCGTCTCCACCTAAGATGTCGGGAATAACTTTACAAAATGCTCTTGGGTACAAACCTTTATCAATATTTGCTATTGCGTTATGTACATCTTCTTTTGAGGCAGACACTCCTCGTAATTCATATTTCAACTTTTCCGACATGTTGCAAAAATAAAAAAAGCACCTCGATTACACGAGATGCTTTCATTAAAAATATTTTAAGTTTTGAACTTTTTTAAAGTAGTTCTAAATGTAGTTATTTAGGAACGTAATCTGTTCTTAAGATAAAGAATTCAGTTCGTCTATTTAACTGCATTCCTTCTTCCCATTTAGGATCACCTTTCATTGTTCTTGGCCCTAATAACTTTTCTGTTAAAAGATCACCAGCTTCAAAGGAACATGACTTAGACATGAACTCAGAAACTCTACGAGGCGAGCTTTCGCCATACCCTTTAGGCGTTAATCTGTCTGCAGAAATCCCCTTTTCTTTCAAGAAGTCAACAACGCTTTTTGCTCTTTTTTGAGATAGTACTTTATTATTAGTAGCCGATCCCCTAAAATCTGTGTGTGCTCTTAACTCAATTGTAATATTCGGATGGTCAACTAATGTTTTCACCAAATCCAACAATGCTTCTGTAGACTTATCTAGTAATGCCCATTTAGCATATGCATACTCGATGTTTGGAAGGTTGATTGGCTTTACAATGTTTATCAAGGACAAATCTTTATCCGATTTAAGTGTTGATGACACTGTCACCCCTACAGACGTTACGTGAGCAAAATCTGATAAGAAACCTTTCTTTCTACCTTCAATATCATAACTCGTTTCTTCTGATAGAGGAAATTTGTAATAAGCATCAGCTCCTGTTGTATCTATTAATATAGACCCATCAGAACCTCGAAGTTCAACAATTGCGTAAGGAATAATCTCTTTTGTTTCCATATCTCTTACATAACCATCCAATACAATAACTAAAGGCGGTACTGTAAATTCGTAGATATCATCCTTGCCTCTTCCGCCAGGCCTATTAGATGTAAACATACCTGCTTCTCTCCGTCCTTGAAACGTAATTCCAAAATCATCGGTAGATGAATTGATAGGAAACTGCATATTTTCAGGCTCACCGAATCCACCGCCTTTTGCTTTAGAATGAAAGATATCTAACCCACCCATTCCAATATGTCCATTCGAAGCAAAATACAAATCTCCATTACTTCTAATATACGGATACATTTCGTCTCCTTTCGTATTAATAGTAGGTCCTAAGTTTTCTGCTTTCGACCAAGTTTTTGAACTAGGGTTATATACAGACTTCCAAATATCCTTCCCTCCAAGTGTTCCTGGCATATTACCCGAGAAATATAAGGTAACATCGTCTGGCGCCATTGATGGATGTCCAACTCTAATTGAATCATGTGCAAGTTTAATCTCTGAAGATGCTCCCCAACTTTTACCCTCTCTATCAGCAGTATAAATTTGACACCCCATGTCTGCTCCTTTATCAATTATACATCTTGTAAAATAAATGCTGCTAAATCTTTTATTAAATGCAACTGCTCCCTCATTGTACGGCGAATTAACTCCACCTTCAATTACAACAGGTTCTGCCCATTTACCTTTTCTATCCTGATTGGCTTGAAGGACATCCGTAAAGCTCTGCCCTGTCCAACCATCAGTTGTTTGCCCTGCAGCACTTGGTCTTGCAGAAGTAAAGTATACTACTTTATAATCCTTCTTAGCATAAACAGGCGAAAAGTCATCAAACTTAGTATTAAATGCATTACTTATTTCCACATTATAGTTTGATGGAGTATCTATCCATTCCATTGCTAATTGACAAGACTCTATACCATTTTTACCGTCTTGACTATTGGGTAAATTCTTAACGAATTTCTGATACCATACAAGAGCTTCTTCGTACTTACCATTGTATTTTTTAGCATCAGCCAAATACAATTTTGCATAAGGATCTAAATGCCTAGCATTAATGGCTTTTTGAAACCAAAGTTCAGCTTGTTTGTACTCGTTTTTCATCCGATAGCAATTAGCTACCTGATAAATAATACGAGCTTTTTCTACTCTGTTTTTCTTGGCTTTAGAAAATGCAACTTTATATAGGTCAATTGCTTCTGAATATGACGACGCTTTATATGCCTCATCCGCCTCTTTTGAAAAGTTTCTTTGTGAGTATGAATTCACTGAAACCAATACAACCACTAGTGCTGTAAATATAAGTTTTACAAATTTCATAAGATGTTTGCTCATCATTTTTGGTTAAATAGTAGACCAAAATAACGATTTTTTTAACAACTAACCCAATAACTGACAATTCATTGATATTGAATGCCTGCTATTGGATTATAATAATTTGCGTAAAATTACGATCAGCGCCCAAATACAGGCCAAACTACGAAAACAAGAAACACTTATTTAGTAAACAGCATCTCCCTATATTTTGGCAATGGCCACATTTTGTCATCTACCAAAACCTCCAATTTATCAACGTGACTTCTAATTACTTCAAAAAATGGAATTACTTTTTCACAGTATCCTCTTGCTGACTTACTCGCATTTTCGATTTTATTAATCTTTTTTCTTGCGGCTACCATTAATTCAACATTTTCCTCAATTGCTGTTATATGAGCAGAAATCTTTTCGATTGTTCTTAATTGGCTTGCAGCAGTTGTTTTAAACTTAGTCCCCATTATGTTTTTCAACCCATTAACGTTGTTCACTAACAAGTTTTGATATTCGATTGCAGTCGGGATAATTTGATTTAGTGCTAAATCTCCAATCATCCTAGATTCTATCTGGATTTTTAATTTATAGTTTTCAAGTTCAATCTCATATCTCGCCTCTAATTCAACTTCAGATAAAATCCCAAGCTCTGTGTAAAGCTTTTTAGTTTTATCAGATACCATGGCGTCAAGGGCATGTGGAGTAGTTTTAATATTAGCCAAACCTCTTTTCTCAGCTTCTTTAACCCATTCGTCACCATAGCCATTTCCTTCAAAACGAATCGCTTTCGACTCCACTATATACTTTTTCAAAATCTTCAAGATGGCTTCATCCTTTTTGGTTCCTTTAGCAATTAATGCGTCTACCGATTTTTTAAACTCTTGTAATTGCTTTGCAACGATGGTATTTAAAACAATCATTGATGAAGAACAGTTTGCTTGAGAACCAACTGCTCTTAACTCAAATTTATTTCCTGTAAAAGCAAAAGGAGATGTTCTGTTTCTGTCTGTATTATCTAATAGGATGCTTGGAATCTTTCCGATATCAAGTTTTAAATGTGTCTTATCTTCTGTTGACATTTTATTACCAGAGACTCTTTTCTCTACTTCATCCAAAACTGCACTTAATTCTGTTCCAATAAATACAGACATAATTGCTGGTGGAGCTTCGTTAGCACCTAATCGGTGGTCGTTTCCAGCACTTGTAATACATGCTCTTATCAGGTCACTGTGCTCATGAACTGCCTTAATTGTATTTACAAAGAATGTTAAGAATCGAAGGTTGCTTTTTGGTGTATTGCCTGGACTCAATAAGTTTTCACCTGAATCAGTTGCTAACGACCAGTTATTGTGTTTACCTGAACCGTTCACATTAGCAAAAGGTTTTTCATGCATCAATACTTTAAACTTATGCTTTCTCCCAACAGTCTCAAGAACATCCATCAACAATTGATTGTGATCAACAGCTAAGTTTAACTCTTCAAATATCGGAGCGCATTCAAACTGATTAGGCGCTACTTCATTGTGTCTTGTTTTAACAGGTATTCCTAATCTAATAGCTTCACATTCGAAGTCTTCCATAAACGCCTTAGCTCTTTCAGGGATCGATCCAAAATAATGATCGTCTAACTGTTGACCTTTCGAAGACAAATGACCAAATAATGTTCTTCCAGTAAGGATAATATCTGGTCGTGCATTTGTAAGTGCGTAATCAATTAAAAAATATTCTTGCTCCCAACCGAGAGTAGTAATAACCTTTGACGTTTTTTTATCAAAATATTGACAGACATCGGTTGCTGCTTTATCGATTGCAGAAATGGTTTTAAGTAATGGCGTTTTAAAGTCCAATGCTTCACCTGTATATGCAACAAATACAGTAGGAATACATAACGTTGTGCCCATTACAAAAGCCGGAGATGTTGGATCCCATGCTGTGTAACCACGAGCTTCGAAAGTATTTCTTATTCCACCATTAGGGAAACTAGAAGCATCTGGCTCTTGCTGTACCAATTGTGCTCCACCAAAGTGATCAATTGCTTCACCATCACCAGTTGTTTCAAAAAAACCATCGTGTTTTTCAGCAGTTAATCCAGTTAAAGGTTGAAACCAATGTGTGTAATGTGTAGCACCTTTTGTCATTGCCCAAGTTCTCATTCCCGTTGCAACTTGACCAGCTATCTCTCTATCTAATCTTTTACCTCCAGCTATGGAATGATTCACTTTTTTAAAGATATCGTTTGAAAGATGTTTTTTCATAGATACCTTATTGAATACATTAGCTCCAAACTGCTCTGCTAACGACTCTCCTTGATTCTCTATTATTAGGGGCTCTCTATCCAATATATCTTGTACTGCGCGAAATCTTAATGATGACATAACTTTATTTTTTATGAAATTGATTAATTAGAACAACTTGCACAAAGATATTAATACAATCCGGTTAAATCTGAAGAAATAGCTATTTTCAAAGATACACCCCCTGTTTTTTTCAACAAATCGCTATAAAAACCCATTTTTTTATAACTTACCCCCTTGTTTTCAAGAATAATTTTATTTTACAATAAGTTTACGCTTCTGCAAATCGTAAAAGTCATGAATCCACAATAGCAGGCGAATAATAGGAAACCTTTAATTCTGGATAGACTCATTTTATTCATCATTAATGGAAAAACCAATATTGAAATCCCAACCATCCACGATACATCGTAGAAAAATGCATCAAAAGAAACATCTATTTCCTTAACGGCTGCAGTAATCCCTAGAATGGCTAGAATATTAAACAGGTTAGATCCAATCAAGTTCCCAATCGAGATATCAGATTCTTTTCTAAATGCAGCAACTAAAGAAGTAACCAACTCTGGTAAGCTCGTTCCAAACGACACTATAGTTACTCCGATAAGCTTCTCGTCAACACCTAAGTCCTCTGCAATATTAACAGCCCCTTCCACCAACCAGTCCGCACCAAAGTACAAGCCAACGAATGCTCCAGCAAGATATGATATGTTAATCAACATCTCTTTCTTACCACTTTCTGCTTTTTCAACTTCTACTTCGCCCTTTTGTTCTTTCCTCGATTTCCAAATCATCCACAAAACAATGGAGACAATTAGGAAGACAAATATCCATCCCTCGGTATGACTTAAAACAGAATCTGAAATAAAATAGACAAATAGTAATGTTGCTCCGAACATTAAAGGCCAATCTACCCGAACCGAATTTTTGTCGACCACTACAGGAAAAACAATTGCTGTTAAGCCTAGCACAAGAGCAAGGTTGGCAATATTAGAACCTACAATGTTACCAATACAAATATCTGCGTGGCCATTTAAGGCTGCTTCAAGACTAACAAGTAACTCGGGGGCTGACGTACCAAAGGAAACAACGGTCATCCCTATTACTAGAGAAGAAACTTTCATCTTGCTTGCCAAGTAAACAGCTCCTCTTACAAGAAACTCCCCACTAGCTACGAGCAAACAGAGCCCGCCAAGCAACATTAAGTAATCCATTCTTAGGTAAAATTATTAATGATTATAAGAGAATCAAAACGCTTCCCCAAAGCAGCTTCTAGCTTTTGTTATTATCTTTTTCTTCGGCTCCTTTAGCTATTTCTCTTTTAATATCATTGGTGGCATCTTTTACTTCACGAATGCCTTTTCCAATTCCACGAGCAAGCTCCGGAATCTTCTTAGATCCAAATAATATTAAAACGATTAGAAGAATAACGAATATCTCACCTCCTCCAAAACTAAAAAACAGATATTGCATCCCTGCAAGATAAATCAAAATTTAAGAATTCTTCTTTGATAATTCGTAATAAATTGGAGTGGCAATACAAAGTGAAGAGTAAGTACCAACAACAACACCAATAAGTAGTGCGAAAGAAAATCCTTTTATAACTTCTCCGCCAAACAAGAAGATGGCCAACAACACAACAAAGATTGTAATCGAAGTATTAAAAGTTCTACTTAAAGTATCATTAAGCGCGTTATCAATTAAGTCTGACAAGCCTTTCTTTTTATGCAATTCCAAGTACTCTCTAATTCTGTCAAACACAACCACAGTATCATTGATTGAATAACCAACAACTGTTAATATTGCTGCAATAAATGCTTGATCTATCTCCATTGTAAATGGCATAATTCCGTGCAATAACGAGAAGCACGACATTACAACTAATACATCATGGAATATCGCAACCAAAGCACCCATACCCAATTGCCATTTAAAACCAAACCTACCGTAGATATAAAGGAAGATAATAACTAAAGAGAATACGATTGACCAAACAGCTTTTACTTTAATATCATCAGCAATAGTAGGTCCAACTTTTTGCGAGCTTTGCAAGTAGTCCGATTTAAAAGTTTCGAAACTAACATCAGAACCTATTATAGGAGACAAACCATTATAGACTTTCGTTAAAACGGTTTTCTCAACATCTTCGCTAACATCGTTAATTAAATATTTGGTAGTAATTTTCATCACTTTATCCGAACCAAATGTTTTAACCGAAGGAGCACTCATCAAGTCTGCCGTTAGAACTTTACTAACTTCATCTGATGCTACATCATTCTTGAATTCTATCACATAAGAACGACCTCCACTAAAATCAACTCCTAAATCAAACGGCTCGGCTCTTCCAAGCATTGAAGCTAATCCAGCAATAATAACAACTCCCGAAATCATATAGTAAAGCTTTCGTTTACCTATGAATGAGAATTTAATATTCTTAAAGGCTCCTTCCGTCATTCGCGTTGAAAAGGTAATTTCCTTATTCCTATCTAACATCCAAGTAAAGATCATTCGAGTAATGAAGATTGCTGAGAACATTGAAGTTCCAATACCTACCATTAATGTAAATGCGAATCCTTGAATTGGACCCGAACCGAATATAAATAGTATCGCTCCTGTTAAGAATGTTGTTACGTTCGCATCAATTATAGACGAATATGCTTTTTTATAACCGTCGGAGATCGCCAAATGCAAGCCTTTTCCTGCGGCAAGTTCCTCCCGGATCCTTTCATAGATGAGCACGTTTGCATCAACCGACATACCAATTGTTAAAACGATACCAGCAATTCCTGCCAATGTTAATACAGCAGTAACAGATGACAGAACACCCATTAAGAAGAATATATTGGCAAACAAAGCAACATTTGAAGCTATACCGGCTTTACCATAATAAAAGATCATGTATAACAACACAATGATTAATGCTATTCCAAAAGAACTTACACCATCGTTGATTGCTTTTTCTCCTAACGAAGGCCCAACTATAGCCTCTTCAACCACTTTGGTAGGAGCTGGTAACTTTCCAGCCTCAAGTATATTCGCTAAATCGTCTGCCTCATTTTTACTAAAGTCTCCTGTAATTGACGATATACCATTAGGAATCTCATTAATTACATTTGGAGCAGAGTAAACATGGTTATCTAAAACAATGGCGATACTCTTGCCTTTATTATCCCTGGTAAGCCTTTTCCAAATCTTAGTACCCTCTGGCGACATTACCATTCTAACTTCCGCTTGCGAAGAAAGCTGATCGTACTGTCCGCTTGCACTTTTTATTACGTCACCGCCTAATGGAGCATTCCCTTCTCTGTCCACAACTTTCATAGCATACAGTCTTAGCGCTTTTCCTTTATCATCAAAAGGTTTTACAGCCCATAAAAACTTAGCCGTAGCTGGAAAGATTGCCTTAATTCTTGGCATTCTCAACATTTCATTTACCGCTGCAGTATCTTTAATCAAGCAAATCCCAACCGCAGGCCCACGCACTAATACTTTCTGACCTTGCTCATCCTGCCCTACGTTAGCTGACAGTTTATAAAACAACGGATTATTTTTTTCTCTATCGGCGTCACTCAAAGTAGCATCTTCATCTGTACCACCATCGCCACTAGCAATTTGGTCAAGTAACGATTTCTCTGATGAATCTACCGCTGTTGAATCAGACTTTGCTTCTACAGTTTCTTCGTCATTTCCGTTTGATTCCGTTTCACTACCTGTTTGTAAAGAGTCTGCTCCAGTTTCTTTAATAGTTTCAGCCTTGCCATATCTCGCAAGTTCATCATTAGCCTTTGCTAAAAATGGATATATTTCCTGATTAGTATGCGTCTCCCAGAATTCCAATTTTGCAGTTCCTTGAAGCAATTTCCTAACTCTTTCAGGATCTTTAACTCCTGGTAATTCGATTTGGATTCGTCCTGAAGTACCTAAACGTTGAATATTCGGCTGAGAAACTCCGAACTTATCAATTCTTGTTCTTAACACAAGGAATGATCTTATAATAGCCGCATCGACTTCTCTTTGCAATACTGCAATTACTTCATCATTGGTACTTTCGTACTTGATACGCCCTTGCATTTCTCTCGTACCAAAAATTGAAGGTGAAGCTAATTTTGCCTGAGGATCAATCTGTTCAAATGCTTCTTTAAACAATACAATATAATCGTCTCCTCTTATTTCCTGAAGTTTTGTTGCTGTTACTAATGCTTTTTGAAATGTTTCATCTTGGCTCTTATTTGCCAATGCTTTAAGAATATCAACTACTGATACTTCTAAAGTAACATTCATTCCGCCTTTTAAATCGAGACCTAAGTTAATTTCACTCGTTTTACACTTTGCATAGGTATGATCAAATATGGGATATACCGCTACACTCTTCATTGAGTCGAGGTAATCGGACTCTATTTGGGAATCTCCATTTGCGAACGCTTTTGCATCGTTCTCTACACTATTTACTACCCACGTAAATGACAAATGGTATATACAAACCACTGCTAGTAGGATTGTAAAAATCTGAATTGCTGCCTTATTCTGCATTATAATAATACTTACTCGGTTTTTGGAATCCGCAAATATAAAACAACTAATGATACAATGGTCATTACAGATGCTGCATTATTCATTTATTTCGCGATTAGAAGATTATGCAACACCATTATCAAGGCAATTGTCATTGATTTGCATTTATCTCGAATTGACAAGTACGTAAATATGTTGTATATTTAACCCTCTGAAATCAAATAAACATGAACGTGAAAGCAAATCCAACTAAATGGGGAATCAAATGGGCATTACTAGCTGGACTTATAGCTATTGTAATCCTTCCTGCATGTAAAAAGTGTGACGACGGCAAGGCTAAGTTATTAGTTGCTGTATATCAAGGTACGGTTGATGCATCGAATCTTGTTGATAGTGCTTATGTGAGAATGGCGTGTGGAAAAACGGAGTATCCAGGTGGGTTAGATGATAATTACCATGAATTTTTAACAACAGACTACACTGGTAAGGTAATGTTTGAAGACTTGAGCCGTAACGATTTTTTCTTTTATGGTACAGCCACTGTTCCCACGGAAATTTTAGAATTTAATGCCGACACAAATTGGCTGGTAATGAAAGATGCAAGCTTGTCTCTTTATACCAATGTTTACAATTGGGTATTTTACGATAGCACAATTTCAGAATTAGATGAAAACAAATTAAAATTATATGTAGATCACATATATGAGTACGAAAACATTTCGGGAATTGCTTTAAAGGAAATCACCAATAAGCGAGGTGAACAAACAGTGGCACTTATATTATGTAGTACGCTTTCAGGAACTGCATGTGATGCAGATCCTGACAATGACAAAATACCATAAGTCCCAGTTAAACAGAAACGTAAACCGCTGCACTTGCGTTATGCAGTTGGCTCTCGAACTGCGAAGGATATAGATTCTGACAATCTCACTAATCCAGATTAATACCTTACTAATCTTATTTAAATAAAAAAGGCTTCCAATGGAAGCCTTTTTTATTTAAATTAACTATTATAAGATCGTTATTACATCTTATCTAAAACAGACATTACTTCACGAACTGCAACAGCAGATTCTTCGAGCAACTTAGTTTCTGCTTCGTTTAATTTTAATTCGATGATTTCTTCGATACCATTCTTTCCTAATTTAACAGGAACGCCTAAGTAGATGTCTTTCATTCCATACTCACCTTGCAACCATGCACAAACTGGGAAGATTCGTTTTTGATCTCTAACAATCGCTTCTACCATTTGAGCAGCAGCAGCACCTGGAGCATACCAAGCAGATGTTCCCATAAGGTTAACTAATTCTCCGCCACCTTTTTTCGTTCTATCTACAATAGCTTCTAATTCTGCTTCACTAATCAATTCTGCAACTGGAATACCACCAACAGTAGTATAGCGAGGTAAAGGAACCATTGTATCTCCATGACCACCCATTAACACAGCTTGAATATCCTTAGGAGAAACATCTAACGCTTCGGCCAAGAAAGCTCTATAACGAGCAGTATCTAAAATACCTGCCATCCCGAATACTTTAGAAGAATCAACTTTTGCAGATAAATAAGCACAATAAGTCATTACATCTAACGGGTTTGATACAATAATGATAATTGCATCAGGAGAAGCTGCAATGATATTTTCTGTTACCATTCTAACAATACCAGCATTTGTAGAAATTAAATCATCTCTAGTCATACCTGGTTTTCTAGGAATACCTGAAGTAATTACAACAACATCAGACCCTTCAGTTTTGGTATAATCACTTGTAGAACCGATAATTCTCGAATCATACATATTGATAGGAGCAGTTTGCCACATATCTAAAGATTTACCTTCTGCAAGGCCTTCTTTAATATCTACTAATACTATTTCGTTAGCTAATTCTTTGTGTGCTATTACATTTGCGCATGTTGCACCAACGTTACCAGCACCTACCACAGTTACTTTCATAAAAAAAATAAATTATTCATTAATATTTTAAGGAGGGCTAAAGTATATAAAGAAGATCATACGTTCAAATTATAACAAGAGTTATATAATCAGACCCCTTCAACACAAACCTCTACTACATGGATAGTTACACGGCCTTATTAAAAACAAACGAAGTATTCATGTATCAACAGGCAACCTCGTACAACTATTTCCGTCTTTATTTATGTAATTAAAAATGCAGGTGTATTTTTACAATGAAAAATAACTAACATTACAAGGCAACCATTTGACATATTGAACGACTTATATCTGTAACACAAAATGGGAATTGATCAAAATGCGAAAAAAGAACTTATATCCACTATTAATGGATGTGCCGCAGGAGATCGAGTTTGCCAGAAAAAGATATACACTTTATACTACCAGAAGATGATGGGAGTTTGCTTAAGATATTCGAAAGACCAGGATGAAGCCAAAGACATTTTACATGATGGCTTTCTGAAAGTTTTTGATAGTGTCCATAAATATAATTTCAAAGGCTCCTTTGAAGGTTGGGTAAGAAGAATAATAGTGAACACAACTGTGGACTTTTTCCGTAAGAACAAAATAAAATCTAAAAGTCTGGATTACGAAGCAGATATTCTGGACTTAGAAAGCTGGAATGAACAGGATGATACTAGCATGTTCAATCAGTTTAACATGCAGGAAGTAATGGCTGAAATACAAAATTTATCGCCGGCATACCGAACTGTTTTCAATATGTTCGTATTAGAAGAGTATTCGCATAAAGAAATAGCAGATCAATTAGGAATAAGTGTTAACGCATCGAAATCTAATTTATCTAAAGCAAAAATTAATTTAAGGAAAGTTTTCCTTGAAAAGTTAGCAGTAAAAAGTAATGGATAGTAGAAACACATACGATTCTTTCGATAAATTTATTAAGGATGGCCTTGATAATATCGAAGTTCCATATGATGAAGGAGTTTGGGACAGAGTAGAACAGTCGTTAGATAAAAACGCTCAAGACACTCCTGAAAAAGGGAACAACACGATTAAGTACATCAGCACAATTGCAGGTGCAGCAGTAATTGTTGGTGCAATTATGTTTTCGTCATCTTCAGATGAGACAAGCATTAAAACGGATTCAATTGTTGCTAAGGAAGTTATTACTAATAACGAATCTGCGAAACCCGAAAAGAACTCGGGCCACGCGGCTGCAGTTGCTACGCAATACAAAGAAGTTAGTACCGAAAAATTATTAAAAGCAAACAAAACACCTATATCGTCAGATTCGGATAAATCTGAAGCTAAAGAAACCGCTTCTTTAAGTGATGTAAATACTCCTTCAACAAATTATATTTCTCAAGAAGAAAAAGCACTTGCAACCGAAACACAATCTGATGCGATTGCAAATAGTCCTAGCCCTGAAAGATCACCTAACATCACACCTGCTGTAGCTATAGATGCGGTAAATGCCGACAAAAACATCTGTGATCTACATTTAGAGGACACAAATTTATGTCAGGGTGAGAAGAAAACTTACCACATCAACATAGATGATACGGAAGCTAGATTCCTATGGAAATTTAGCGATGGAAATTCATACAACAATGCATCTCCTACTCACGTGTTTAACCAAAGTGGTAATAGCAAGGTAACATTAATCATTATGCCTAATAACCGTAAAGCATGTCCGGCAATCGTGCAAAACGTTGATGTATTCCCAACACCTCAAGTACGTTTCACTTTCGAAAGCAATAGTAGCAACTCCAGCATTCAGTTTAAAAACTTAACTACTGGTGGAGCTACAGAATATTCATGGGACTTTGCGGATGGCAACACTTCAACTTTAGAAAATCCTAAAAACTTGTTTGAAGTGGAGGATGAATACCCAGTAACTCTAAAAGCTACTAATGATTACCTCTGCTCGAGCGAGATGGTGTATAAAATAAACATTCAAGAAGGCTTTATAGTGTCGGCTATTAGACAATTTAGCCCAAATAGTGATGGCTTTTTAGACTCTTTTAAACCAGATTTATCTAATAGTAATGTGAGAGATTACAAATTAGAAATCCACGATACGTCAGGTAAGTTAATCTGGTCCACAATCAATCCAGACGAAAGCTGGGATGGATTAACAGGATTAGAGAACCTATCGTCTCACAACAACACTTTCTTATGGCGATTAACTGCTGTTAGCGAAGATGGCGTACAAGTAGACGTACCAGGATCTGTAAGAATTATGAGTAATCAATAACTCATTAAGGAATGATAATAACCAGGAAACTAATTAAGCTCGGTTTCTGACCAAAAAAAAAGGGATCAATCGATCCCTTTTTTACTTTCTTATAGATGGTTTCTTATAATGGATTTATCTCCAAATTAAAGAAATCATAATCAACACCTTTCGATTTTTCGAACATTTCAGCGTCCATCCAACCACTAAGAGGAATTGCTGTTGTAGCTTTAATTTCTGCTGTTACAAAAGCAGTTTCTACCTTTCCAACATTCTCAATACCTGCTACTTTATTTTCCATAAAGTCTCTAAATTCTGTCATGTCCTCAACGATTACCTTAATTAAGTAATCAGATCTTCCAGAAATCACATAACACTCCATCACCTCATTAAAAGTGATTACTTGCTTAGCAAATTCCCATGCAAAATCTCGCCGATGTTCCTTTAACGAAACAGAGATATAGGTTACTATTTTCTTATCTAGTTTATTTCTATCAATTAAAGCAACATAATCCTTGATGTAACCAAATCGCTCTAACTTTTTCACTCTCTCAAAAACAGGAGTTGTAGATAAGCTAAGCTTTGCTGAAAGCTCCTTATTTGTAATCCTCGCATCCATTTGCAATAAATCTAGGATTCTGAGATCGATCGTATCTAACTTCTTCATTTACTGTCTTATTTTTACTTTCTCTTACAAAACGCGCAAACTATCGAAAACCCTTTTCAATGCACTATTGAGCGCTTAGTAACTAATTGTAAAGATAGAATATTTTTCTATGATATCAGTTTATTTTTCTACAATAATAACGATGCAAGGAACATACTACATGCAAAAAATGGGCTTAGCTATTGCTAAACCCATTTAACCTTGTTCCTTACCGAATAAGACTCCTAACGTTATGCGTCGATATTTGCGTATTTGGCGTTTTGTTCAATAAACTCTCTTCTTGGTGGCACTTCATCTCCCATAAGCATAGAGAAGATTCTATCTGCCTCAGAACCACTGTCGATTGTAACTTGTCTTAATGTTCTTGCTTCAGGATCCATAGTTGTATACCACAATTGCTCTGCAGTCATCTCACCAAGACCTTTGTAACGTTGAATATGAACACCTCCCCCCTCTTTTGTAGAGCCTTTAGACATTTTCATAACCATTTCGTCACGCTGAGCATCATTCCAGCAATACTGTAGCTCTTTACCTTTCTTCACCGAATATAAAGGCGGAGTAGCAATGTATACATATCCATTTTCAATTAAGTCTCTCATGTAACGGAAAAAGAAAGTCATAATTAATGTAGAGATGTGACTACCATCAACATCGGCATCACACATGATGATGATTTTGTGATATCTCAATTTTGCGAGATTCAAAGCCTTACTATCTTCCTCGGTTCCGATGGAAACACCTAAAGCAGTAAATATATTTTTAATCTCTTCGCTCTCATAAATTTTGTGTGGCATTGCTTTCTCCACATTCAAAATCTTACCTCTTAGCGGTAAAATAGCTTGAGTTCTTCTGTCTCTACCCTGTTTTGCAGTTCCACCTGCCGAATCTCCCTCAACAAGGTACAACTCACATAACGAAGGATCTTTTTCAGAGCAATCAGAAAGCTTTCCTGGTAAACCAGAACCCGTAAGTACGCTTTTACGCTGCACCATCTCTCTAGCTTTCTTAGCAGCATTTCTTGCAGTAGCAGCAATGATAATTTTCTGAACTATCACCTTAGCTTCATTTGGATGCTCTTCAAGGTAATTATTAAGCATTTCACTTACCGCTTGATCAACAGCTCCAGACACCTCTGAATTACCCAATTTAGTTTTGGTTTGACCTTCAAATTGAGGCTCTGCAACTTTAACCGAAATAATTGCAGTTAACCCTTCTCTAAAGTCATCACCACCAATCTCGATTTTCAGTTTACTAAGCATACCCGATTTATCCGCATAGTTTTTTAACGTTCGGGTTAATGCTCTTCTAAAACCAGCTAAATGCGTACCACCTTCCTGTGTATTGATGTTATTTACATACGAATGCAGGTTTTCACTATACGTGTTATTGTATTGCATCGCAACTTCAACAGGAATCCCATTTTTCTCACCCGACATCCAGATTACGTCTTCTATTAACGATTCACGCGTTGCATCTAAAAAAGAAACAAATTCTGGTAATCCTGCTTCCGAATAAAATGTAGTGGTAATATCATTCCCTTCATCGTCTTTTCTTCTTAAATCTGTAAGAATTAAAGTAATCCCTTTGTTCAAGTAACCAAGTTCACGAAGTCTTGCAGCAAGCGTATCAAATTGATACTCTACTTTATCAAAAATTGTATCATCTGGCATAAAAGTAACATGAGTACCAGTCTTGCCTGTAGTACCAATTTCTTTCACATCCTCCTGTGGCTTTCCAGTCTTGTAATTTTGTTCAAATACTTTTCCTCCTCTATGAACTGTAACGTTCATATCAATCGATAGTGCATTCACGCAAGAAACACCAACCCCGTGTAATCCACCAGAAACTTTATAACTGTCTTTATCGAATTTACCACCTGCGTGAAGAACAGTCATTACCACCTCTAAGGCAGATCTTCCTTCTTTAGCATGCATATCGGTAGGAATCCCTCTACCATTATCCTTAACGGTAATTGAGTTGTCCACATTAATAAAAACTTCAATATGGTCACAGTGTCCTGCAAGCGCCTCATCAATAGAGTTATCTACAACTTCGTACACCAAATGGTGAAGTCCTTTCACTCCAACATCGCCAATGTACATGGCAGGTCTTTTTCTAACTGCTTCTAGACCTTCTAATACTTGTATACTGTCTGCTGAATAATCAGCATTATCACCTGATTTACTAGTTGAATCACTCATTTTTTATTGATAGGAATTATGTTTATTTCAAACTCTTACAAAGATAAAAAAACAGGGTATCTTAAACGGTCGAAAACTCCATTAAAACCTATATTGTTATTAACAATTAGAGCAGGGTTATCAACTATTTAAAAACCCTAAAAAGAGAAGGAGAATCCACCTAGTACATTGAAACCAAATCGAGGGTAGCCATACCACCTATTGTATTTCTTGGAAGAAAGGTTATTCAGTCGTAAGAAAGCCGAAAGGCGTGAAGAATAATTATACTCGACACCTAAGTTAAAATCAGCAAAAGCGTCCATTTCGAGTGGTATCTCTTGACCTAAATCAAAATCACGACCAATTAACCCATCAAGCATATAAACCTCTATAAGCGCCTTAAATTTGTCTTTCAGTTTATATTCCAACATCAAAGACACATCCCAAACCGGTAAATGCCAAGCAGCCTTTAAATTATCCATCTGATAGCTGTTGTAAATTGTTTTTTGAGACATTTTCAATTTATTAGAAATTTCATAACCCAATTCAAGCTTTGCGGATAATGTGGTAACCGTATCGTACACCAAATTAAAATAGTTGAAAGCGTTATCCGTAGTATCTTGAACAAACAATGCTCTCGTATTCGTTTTTTTCCAAGAACCTTGTACATCGTAAGATATACTTGAGCTTAACGTGCCCTTAAACCCTATGTATCCAAATAACTCTTCGGAGTTTCTTAAATCCAAATTTGGTGATACAAATGGATTATTATCAACAGACCCTTTATAACCAGCTCTTTTAACAGAACCGGCAATGCCTACATAAGGAATAAATATGTTGTCGACAATGTTGTAACTAAAATTCACTTTCGGGTAAACTTTAATATTTGCAGCATCCCCTTGATGACTCACAACAAAAAACCTACCTCCCAATTCCATTCTCATGTTATCATGCGTAAGCACAGCAACAGCATCTACATTTACAATTGTATTAACAGAAGTATCTCCTTCCGATTTATAACCATACGATTTCAATCCTATCGAAACTTTCCCGGTTGCAGACGAAGTTACTGGAGTAACCATGTAAGCATCAAAATCAATTATATTTTCTAGAGATTTATTAAGGTTATTTGTTAAAAGGCTGCTAAAGTTGATGTATTCAATATTCACACCTAAGTTTAACTTAGCCGAATCTTCATGAAACGTTTTAAAACCTACATTACCACCAAATTGATTGTATCGTTGATTCAAATCAACGTCAAGCCCTAACATTTCAAAATTCCTAGACTTGTAATAATCATATCCATCCATCGAATAAGCCAACCCTCCACTTAGGGTATGTTTTTTATTGATGAATTTTTTACCAAATACTTCTACATTAGAATTACTGAATTGATTAAAGTCTTTGCCGTTACTAGAGAAATGATGCAATTTAGAACCAACCGAATAGTTTTTATCTCTTACACTGGCATAACTCGCATCCAAAAACACACTGGCATGATTTCCTCCTGCAAGTTGTACGAAACCATTGTACAATTTCGCCACGGGGCCAGCTCCTCCTATTCTTGCAGCTTGAATAGGCATTACTTTTACCTTAATATCTTTCTTCTTATTCAAGAAGTCATATTTCAAGTTTACGATTGTTTTCAAAGAATCCGTTATCGACGGATAATCATTGAATTTTTGGGCGTCGGTTATAATAGCTTCATAATCCACCACTATAATAACATTTTCATTGCCTATCCCATCTTTATCTTTTGCCTTTTCCTGCGCCAATAGCACATCAGACATTGATACCAATAACAATAACAGCAATATGTATGCAAAGTTACTCTTCATCTTTACCATTGTTCTCTTCGCTATTCTCCTCTTCTACTTTTTCTTTTTCGTCCTCTACCTTTTCTTTGTTCTTCTCTTTTTCTTTACCCTTCTCTTTTTCTCCGTCCTTGTCTTTTTCAGGTTTGATTACGTCTTCTTGTTCCTGCTCATCAGATTCATCGATTACCATTTCTGTTTTCTCTCTATTCTCCTCTAGCTCTTTCTCTTTTGCTATTCGTGCTTGTTCTTCTGCTTCAACAATTTCTAACAATCTAATTTCTGCTGTCGAAACCAATACAGAATCCTGTGACTTTTCAATTATACTTTGTAAAATGTGCTTAGCTTGAAAAGCGTCGTCTTTTTTTGCATAGATTTCTGCTAACAATATCATCCCCTTCGAAATCCAGAAATCATAAGAAGGAACTTGATATACCAATTCTGTTATAGAAGCTTCCGCAGAATCCAATTCGTTTTGCAAATACTGAATATATGCCACATGGTATTGTGCTTCGGCACCCTTTTCTGTTTTAAACTTAGTCGTTACATGTTTGAATTCGATAATTGCTGTAACAAGATCCTCTAAAGCAAAAGCCGATTTAGCAATTACAAAATGGCATTCTTCAACCAATTTATCATCTACGTTTTCGGCACTTAAAAGAACCCTCGCTTTTTCGATTGCAGTGGTGTACTCCTTCAATTTAAAGTTTATCCGCATCTGGCCAATTACAGCAGCTAGTACATTTTCTGGATATTCTGATATCGACTCTAATCTGATGTATTGATCTTTTGCTTCATTAAAGTATTTCAATTCCATATTAATATCTGCGCTTCGTCGCAATGCCTTTTCATAAAACTTGGTGCGCCCTCTACTTAAAACATAAGTATAACCTGTTAATGCCTTTACAAGCTCACTCCTTCTCACGAAGCATTCAGATCGATAAAACTGAGCTTGCAACATAAATACACCAGATGGGAAACCCGATAGATAATTACCAAAATCTAATATTGCCTTTTCACAATCCCCTTCAATGTATCCATTCTCTGCTGCATGATATGTTGCAGAATCAAGTCTTGACGGAGGCACGTCTTTACCTATGTTTTTCAAATAAGTCATCCAGCCATCAATATTACTATTGGCTATATAGATCTTTTCAATTCCGTCAAATGCAATCTTCGCTTCTGGCGTTTCCGGATAATCAGCTGCTATTTGCTTATATAATTTAATTGCTTCGTCGTCTTTATTATTGTTAAAATCGATTACAGCTATTTTCAGCAACGACTTTTTCACATAGCTACTAGTAGGGTATTCCGCTACAACCTTTTCAAAATACGATTGAGCCTCTTCTGTTTTATTCATGATCATTAGGCTGCTCGCCAGTTGAAATTTAACATCATCAATCCAAATAGATTTTTCATATTTACCTATCATCGATTCTAACAAAGCTATTTTCTCATCAAATTTCCTTAGGATGCCAAGAGCCATCGATTTCTGAAACACAGTATATGCTTCATCTTGTATCCCAAAATGTAATGCCAGATTATAGTAATCAATTGCATTGTGTCCATCCTTAGCAATAAAATAGCTATCTCCTATCCTTAAATAAGCATCAGAAATAATCTGCCTGTTGTTCGTATCTGCTTTCTTTGTGAATTGTCGTAGTCTTAAAATTGCCGAAGCGTAATCTTTTTTCTGAAAGAAAGCATAACCCTGGTTGTAATGTGCTTTTACAAACTCGTCAGAACTGGCAGCACCAGGTACTTTATAAAACACTTCGTATTCGCTAATACACTCCTCATATCTCTCCAATGCAAAATGCGCTTCAGCTTTCCAAAAATGAGCTCTCAGGTTAATCGATTTATCTAACGGATATATGAGCGCCTTTTCAAAATGAACAATCGACTTTTTTAGTTCATTGTTATTATAAAGATCGATCCCTCTATTGTAGGCCAACATTTGATAGGCTTGTTGAAGTTTAATATCCTTATCTCTAACTTCTTGCTTTACTTTTTCTAATGATTGTAATGCGAGCTTATAATTATTTGTTGTTAAATAAGCACTAACCATATACTCGTATGCCTTGGTAACCTTTGTAGATTTAGGATATTGTTCGATAAAGTCTTGAAATGCAGATATCGCCTCTTGAAAAGGATTGTATTTGTGCTCGTACGACAATTTCGCAAAGTTAAAGAGGGCGTCTTCCCTTATTTTATCATCAAATTTTAATTTAGTACAGGCACTAAAAGAGTTTCTAGCAAACTTCTTGTTATCTAATTTTATATAACAAGCAGCCATATGGTAATGACTAAACTGAGTAAGACTGTCTTTTTCGTAAACCAATTTCTTAAAGTTTACGATGGCCTCTTTATAATGAGCATTTTTATAATAAGCAAAACCCAATTGATAATAATCTTGTCGAGTTATTTTATTGGTAAGCTTTAAAAACTTCTCAAAATAAGGCGCTGCGTTTTTATAATCTCCCGATTTATAATACGAATCGGCGATTAAACGCGAAATATCTGCCGACCTTTTAGGTTTCGATGTATCAAGCAACCTAGGTGCATAAGTAAGCACGTCATCAAATTTTTCTTGGAGGTAATAAATTTGAGTGATGTAATAAGGTACAATTTTCTTGAAGTGCTTATCCGTGGTTAATTTTTTAAATTCAATTAACGCAGTCTCATACTTCTTGGCTATATAAGAAAGGTGGCCGTAATAATAAATGGCAAGCGGTGTGTATTTGGTATCGGCATTTTTAATTTCGAAGAAAGACGCCTTCGCATTTTCATGATCTCTTTGTTTGAAATAGCTGTACCCTTTTTTGAAATGGTATTCTGCTATCTCTTCATTGTTTAGCTTTAAAACATCAACCTTACTAAACCATGCAATTGCATCTTTAAATTTCCGAGTACGGTATTTAAGGCATCCCATTATAAACCGAACCTTTTCAACTTTAGGATTCTCGGGGTGACTATTTAAAAACTCCAATAATAATTGTTCGGCATCACGATTAAACAATTCGTAAGCACACAATGCTTCATAATATTCAGCTTCTTGTTTTTGAAGCGAATTATTATTCTCGCCGTATGACTTAATTGCTTTTTCAAAACCTTTTTGAGCAACCACATACTTTTTATGATCGAAAAGGACTTTGGCTTCGTTGAATTTATAATTCTCGCTTTGAAACACTTCAGTTTTCTGACCAAAGGCTTGATCTGGAAAAAGATTAAACGAAAGAATACACAGCGTAAGGGCTGTTCCGATAATAGCACGAATCATAAGCCAAAATTAGCTATTAAAGAAGGGATGGAATTACTAACACCTTCAAGTTATCAACTCGGCGTTGTTAAAACATATTTATCTATTTCCTTTAATATTTCGGTCTATTTAACAGGGCAAACGCATCTAATTTTTCATAACCTTACGTAAATACTCGTTATCCCAACCTGCCATTTTTCTTTTTGCCTTAACCCCAATCTTTGCGTCATCCTTCTTTAGCAAGTTCAGTGCTATCCTGTTAATTGTCGAATAATTTTCTGCGGCATGCCCCGTTCTTTTTCTACTTAAATCCTCATTAAAAGCAACATCGAGCACCCAATGAACTTTATTTTCAATTCCCCAATGCTTTCTAACTCCTA